>JAZQPH010000142.1:0-12543 GCA_045628385.1 Succinivibrionaceae bacterium | reverse complement strand
CCGGCACCAACGGTTTTTTGAAAGCGTTCTATGCCGCGATAAAAGCTGCAGCCGTCGACGGAGACTCCATTGCCAAAACCTTTATTACAGGCGTTTCCTCAGTCTCTCTTGATTCGCTGACGTCGGGATTCAATATCGCTTTAAACGTGACTTCGGATGACTGTTTCAACGAATATGCTGGATTTACCGAACCAGAACTTTCTGCGTTGATTCCAAAGCTTGTCGATACCCAAAAACTTGAGATAAGCGTCGATGAAATCATCGCCAGAATGAAACCCGTATACGACGGATACTGTTTCAGCCAGGAGGCCGAGCGTACGGTGTTCAATTCGTCCATGGCTCTTTACTACCTGAGAATGGTTCAAAAAAGGGGAAGGTTTCTGCCGCCGGAAGATTACATGGATCCTGCCTCTGATCATGACGGCTATAAATTGAAAAATCTTTTCGACGTTGCAGAAGATGGTCTTGCCGCTGAAATCATCGATACTTATTTAAGCGGAGAAAGTTTTTTTATAAAAAATCTTGCCGAAAACATCAATCTGAACACAACAGCGAAGTACGACAAAGTTCAGCTTCTGTCTATGCTTTATTATCTCGGATATCTGACTATTGATCCGAAACTTTCAAGAGACGACAGGCTGGCTCTCAAAATTCCGAATTTGTTTATGTCGAAATTATTTGCTCAGTGCGCCGCGGATTTTAGATTGAGAACAAGTTCTGTATTCCGCGATTATGATCTCGATATATCGCAGCTCAAAGACGTCAGTGACGACATCTCTTCGTTCGCCGATTCATGCACTGAGTTTTTAAGCCGCATATGCACGAATCAGGTGTTGTGCCACATGAACGAAATGGCGCTCAATCTGACGCTTTATACAAAACTGCAGTCGATGAAAGAAGTCGGACTCATTGCCGAGATGCAGAAATCTTTGCAAGTAAAAGGCTCTGGCGAAAGGTTTGCGGATTTGGTGGTTACCGTACATAGCGGAAAGGACAACGAGTGCTCATATCTTATCGAACTTAAATATCTGCCGAAGGGCAAATCTTCGGATGAAAAATTGGCCCGCCTCGTACAAGACGCATCCGCCCAAGTTCTTCGGTACAAATCTTCGCCTGACTTTGAAAACAGACAGGTAAAAGCCTATGTCATGATTTTTTCGGGACCTGAATGCGTGTGTTGTGAGATGAGCAATTAGAACTTGTGCGCGGCGTATCCGTCATAACTGCATCAATTTTTTGATGATACAAAATTCGAATTGCTAATGCTCAAATCCATGAATGAATTTTTTAGATAGCAAACCCGCTCGCAGTCAAGCTGTTAGCGGGTTTAGTTCGCAAAGGTTCAAGAAATAACAAAGTTCGGGGCTATATTTCTGACTCAGAAGATGCGGCTTCGCTGCGAGCTTCGGACTGCTCGGTTTCGGCAATTGCCTCATTCAGTCCGTCAGCTTCGTTCGATGGGGCATTTTTTTCTGTTTCGGATTTTTTGACGGAAACTCGTCTTTGACGTTTTGGCTTTTCGTCGGGAACTGCATCATCAGACTTTTCTGAGTCGGCTGTTTGGATTGTTTCGATGCCGGCAACATTTTTATTATTGTCAGAGACCTGATCGTCTGCGGAAACAGCAATTTCATCTGTCTTTTGGACGCGAGGTTTGCGAGCTCTTTTTTCTCCTTGCGCGGTAGCTCGTTTCTTGCGTCCTTTTTGAGGCTTTGATTCTTCCTGCACAGCGGCGGATGCCTCATCGGAGTTTGGAACATCAGAAAGTTCCAGATGCTCGCTATCAACGGTTTCTTCAGTGACGGCGCTCAAGTCATCGCGCAACTCTTTGGTTTCGGCTGCTGCTTGGCTTTCTTCATCGCTGGACTCGCAATTGTCAGTTTCGGCATCGCGAGGTTTGGATTCTGCTTCGGCCCAAGGATCTTTGCGAGGCTTAGACGCTGCATCTCCCCAAGGATTCGGTTTTTCCTTTTTCGTCTTTTCGGCGCGCTCCTGAGGCTTAGGCTTGCTGCCGTACCTAAAGGCTATCGATGCTTCAAGATCAGGAAATTCGTTTGCAAAAGCATTAAGGAAAGTTTTTTGGCTTGCGGTGTATGAGTCTGTCAGTTCATCGACAAGTTCTAGAAGAGTCATCGCCAGTCTGGCGCACTCAGGATTGAGCGCATTGTCTCTGACCGCAAGCGCGCAATTTTCGATTTCAAAAATGAATGCGCGAATGATGTCGAGCGGGAGTCCGCGGCTGTCGAAACCGTCATAAGCGCATGCTAAAAGGGCGATGCGATAATTTCTGGCTGTCGCAATGATTTCAAGACCGGATTTTGCATGGTCGTATGAATCGGCCACACGGTTTGCAAGTTCATATAACTTTTCCGACTGCATTTTGAAGAGCAGTGCGTTTTCAGACGGCTGATTTGCCTGTTGGGATTCTGGATCATCCTGAGATATGACGTCTTGCTGAGATTCGTCAGAGGCTTCGAGAACCTCTTGAACGGAAATCTCGGTTTTTTCGGTATCAAGATTATGTTCTTGGGCTTGCGGAGCGGTTTCTGGTTCAGCAACAGTCTCCTGCATTTCAGAATTGCTCAAAGCGTCGCCGGAAACATTTTCCACCGCAATTTCTTGAGTATTCTGGGCGCAGGTTTCATTTTTTGCTGATTCGATATTATCGGCCGCCGTTTCGGCGAGCCTTGCTTCTTCGGCAAGGAGCATCAGCGCAATGGATGCCGCTTGCTCGAGAGTTTCGGAAATTGGCAGCCTTTCGTTGTCGAGTCCGTGGCGGACCATCTGCTCGATGCCTTCTCTTACGGAGGCGTTTATTTCTTCGCAGCCTGATTCCAGCGAATCCGTCAGTTCTTCTGCGGTTGCTGCGATGCTGTCGTATTTTCGGTTAAAGCTCATAATATTTTCGCCGATTTCGGCATGGTATCTTAAACATAATTTCCGGCGATATTACCACAAACGCCTTGGCGATTGGTGCGAGCGGTTTCTCGCATTTTACGGGTATTTTTTTCGGGTTGCGGGGCGGTGCAAACTTGGCATCGCCCCCCGGCGAGGAGCAATTCAGACTGCGCGCACATGGCTGCAGCATCTGATATGTTCGGCCGCTCAATACTCGTTCATGATTCTCTGAATTTCTTTGATGTCCCTGGTTTTGCAAAGGGCCAGCATGAGAAGAATTCTGGCTTTTTGCGGATTGAGGCTGTTCGAACTGACGGTTCCCAGATCGTCATCGTTTAATTCGGCGTTTCTGATTACGGTGTCATTTCCCGTGCGGCTTGAGCGAACGATAACCGGTTTATTTGAAGACGTCTTTATGATTTTTTTGACGTTTTCTGGCAGATTGCCGTTGCCCAAAGCGGCAAAAACCAGTCCGTCCGCGTTCAGTTCTTCGATAGCATATTTTGCAAGACGCGGATCGGCGCCGCCGTAACCGTACAGAATTTCGACGCGTGGAAGTTTGTCGATTTTCGATATGTCAAATTCTGAACTTGTTCCGCTTCTCTTAACCGGTTTTTGGAAGAAATCGGTCTTGCCGTTTGCTGCAGTGCCGATGGTTCCTTCTCTACCGCCAGAAAAAGCGTCGGTCATAATCGTGCTTTTTTGCGATACTCCCCTGGCAGAAATAATTTCTTGGTTCATCACGACCAAAGTTCCCATGTCCTTGGCTTCGTCGCTGGCGGCGACGGCAACGGCGTTATAAAGATTTCGTGGTCCGTCGGCGCTGATTGCCGTTGCGGGAAACATGGCGCCCGTCAGCACAATCGGTTTTGAAGATCTGACTGTCAGATTCAAAAAATAGGCCGTTTCTTCGAGGGTGTCTGTTCCGTGCGCAATAACGATGCCGTCGATGTCATCCCGCCTCAGCTGTTCGCTGGCGAATTTTGACAATTCCAGCCAATAGTCAGAATCCATGTTCTGACTCGGTATGTTGCTGAATTGATTGGCAGAGATGTTGGCGAGATCTTTTAGATGAGGGACTGTTCCGATCACTGTTTCTATCATCAGTTTGGCAGGAGTTTCGCCTTCGGATCTGTCGGAACGCTGCGACTTTCCTGCGATGTTTCCGCCCGTTCCGATGATCAGAATATTTTTTAGATCCGCTTTTTGGGAAATTTTCGTCACGCTGCGGGATTGGGATAACTCGCCGTCAGGGGCTGAGAAAACGTATGAAGATGCGCTAACGCATAATACTGCTGCAGCCAAAGCCGACAGCGCCAGATTGTGTTTCATAATCGTGTTCCTGCTGGATCTTCTGAACTGCAATTCGGCCCAGAGATTTGTAAATCGTTGCGTAACAATATATCTCACAGGCGCGGTTTCAAATTCCTTATACATCTCAATTCGCGACTGCCGAGGGAGTTTCATGACAGATTTTTGAACAATAAGCCGAATCTTTGCCGGACTAAACCGATGCGGCTGGACGAGCCGGGATGGTATAATGGGGGTACCGCATGTTCGCATGAATTTGCGGTAAAAGAATTCAATCAAGACTTGTCGGAGTGCCATCGGGCTGAGACCGTTTGTTCGGAATCCGTTGAACCTGTCGGTTAGCACCGTCGCAGGAAACAAGTATCGAGCCAAAGCCCGGCATGTCTTAATTTAATCAAGAAAACAGGATCATGCCGATCATGAACGAAAAGACCAACCGCCGCAGCAGCAGGAACGAGGCTATCGAGAATCTGGCTGCTCTTCGGGCGCAGACTTTCCCTCAGTCGACCAGAGTTTACGAAGAGTGCGCCAACGGCGCCAAGGTGCCGTTCAGAGCCATAAACCTTACGGCTCCCGAAAAGCCTGTGCTCGTGTATGACACTTCGGGCGCATACGGCGATCCTTCAAAAAAGATCGATCTAAAAAATGGATTGGATCCTGTCAGAGCCGAATGGATTGCGCGGCTTAATCTTGAAGAAAAAGAAATTGTTCGTCCCGCAGGAGATTTTCTTCCCGAAACAAAAAAAATAATTCGCCGCGCAGATCCTTCCAAAGATGGCGTCACCCAGCTTGAAATGGCCCGCCGAGGCATCGTAACTCCGGAAATGGAATATGTAGCCCGCCGCGAAAGCGCGGCCCGTTCCGACGGTTCATTCTCGTTTACGGGCGAAGACGTCAGGCGCGAGGTTGCCGAAGGCAGGGCCATTATTCCCGCAAATTTCAATCATCCGGAATTGGAACCGATGGTGATAGGCGAAAAATTTCTGGTCAAGGTTAATTCGAACATCGGCAATTCTTCAATGGTTTCGTCGATCGAGGAAGAAGTTGAGAAATTGGTCCACTCCATCGTATGGGGTGCCGATACCGTAATGGATCTCAGCACGGGGCGCAGAATTTCCGAAACCCGCGAGTGCATCTTAAGAAACTCGCCGGTTCCGATAGGAACCGTTCCCGTTTACCAGGCGCTTGAAAAAGTCGGCGGCATTGCCGAGGACCTGAATTGGGACGTGTTCAGAGAAGTTTTGATCGAACAGGCGGAACAGGGCGTCGACTACTTTACGATTCATGCAGGATTGCTGAAAAAATTTATTCCTCTTGCGGCCAAAAGATTGCTCGGAATCGTATCAAGAGGCGGTTCCATAATGGCGGCATGGTGCTTGCGCCACGGAAAGGAAAATTTTCTTTATGAAAAATTCGATGAAATTGTAGAAATCTGCCGCTCATACGATATTGCTCTTTCTCTTGGCGACGGTCTTCGTCCGGGATCCATAAGAGATGCCAACGATGAGGCGCAATTCGGCGAACTAAGAGTCCTTGGCGAACTCGGAAGGCGCGCCAGAGCCCGCGGAGTTCAGGTAATGATCGAAGGCCCGGGACACGTGCCGCTTAACAAAATCAAAGTCAATATGGAGCGCGAAATCGAAGATTGCGACGCCGCTCCATTCTATACTCTCGGGCCAGTTGTGACCGACATAGCGCCTGGATATGATCATTTCACCTCAGGGATCGGCGCGTCGATTATCGGCTGGCTAGGCTGTTCGATGCTGTGCTACGTAACTCCAAAAGAGCATCTCGGCCTTCCTAATCGCGAAGACGTGCGACAGGGCATGATTGCCTATAAAATTGCAGCGCATGCCGCGGATTTGGCAAGAGGCCACCCGCAGGCGCAAATAAGAGACGACGCCATGGGCAAGGCAAGATTTGATTTCAGATGGAAGGATCAGTTCGCTCTTGCAATCGATCCTTTCACTGCCGAAAAATATTTTAGGGAAAGCACGCCGGAAGGATGCCCTGATTCAGCGCACTATTGTTCGATGTGCGGACCGAAGTTCTGTTCGATTCGCGTCAGCCGAGAATTATGCGCTCTTGCTAACACAGATGGTTCGGAGGAATGAGAATGTCCGGAAATTTCATTGCTAAAGATCTGAATCCATGCGATTTCGAATTTGACGGAAGTTTCAGATCGTCGACGGGAATGCTCCCGCTGTGCTGGACGATTGCGGCTGTCGATCCTTCGTCGGGAGCGGGCACGATAAGAGATTCCGGCGTGATGATGGATTTTGGCTGTCAGCCGGTTGCCGTGGTGACCGCGCTTACGGCTCAAAGCTGCGACGGTTTTGACGGAGTCTCTCCTGCCGATACGGATATTTTCTCGCGCACTCTTGCTATATGTCATTCCGATGCGCCTCCCGCTGCCATTAAGATCGGCTTGATCCCCAACAGAGCGTGTCTTGAGGCAATTATTGATACGCTGGGACAGTTGGTGCTTGAAGGCATCAAGCCGCCTGTTGTTTACGATCCCGTTCTTCGCTGCAGCCTAGGCGCGGATATGAGCGAACTATCGGGAAGGGACATAGCCGAATCAGGACTGATGCCTCTTTGCGATGTCATCACTCCCAACGAGCCGGAGCTTCTTTTGCTTGCAGGAATGCCTAATGCTTCGAAAATATCTTCTGAAGCTAAAGAGCAGGCCGCCGAGAAATTGATTGCAAAAGGCGCTTCCAATGTTTTGGTGACCGGCGGGCACAGACTCGACGGCAGACAAGAAACAATAGTTGACGAACTGTACGGAGCGTCAGGCAGGCGTTCATTCGGATCTTCGTTTATCGATTGCCGCAACAAGCACGGAACGGGATGCGCGCTGTCGTCTGCCATCGCCGCGTTGCTTGCCAAAGGACATAACATTCCGGATGCAATAACTGCGGCGATAGCTTATGTCACAGCCGGCATCGACAGGGGAATTCCTTGCGGCCGCATGGGCGGCACGCTGGCTTTTGCTTTGGGCAAGTCATGGCTGATTCCGAAAAACATGCCGATAATCGAGACTCCGTGGACGCCAAACTGCGAAGTCGACGAGTCGTGCTCAGGTTTTCCTGGGGAAATTAACTGCTGCGGAATATATCCCGTCGTCGCAGATCTCGAAACCGTCAAACAGCTTGCGGACGCAGGAGTACGCCTTATGCAGCTTCGCATAAAGGATCCTGAGTATCCGAGGCTAAGAGAGGATATTCGCGAAGCAGCGGATTATTGCCGCCGCCGCGGAGTATCTTTGTACATCGACGATCATTGGCAGCTTGCCATAGAGTCTGGCGCCTACGGCGTTCATCTTGGGCAGGAAGATCTTTTGGAAGCCGATGTCGCAGCGATTAAAGATGCTGGGCTGAGGCTCGGTGTGTCGACGCACGGTTTTGAAGAATTGGCCAAAGCTCTGACGCTAAGACCGTCGTATATCGCTTTGGGACATATTTTTCCGACCCCTACCAAAACTATGAAATCAAAGCCGCAGGGATTGTCGAATCTTGCAAATTACGTCAGAGCATGCCGAGGAATTCCTACAGTTGCGATCGGCGGCATAGACGACAGAAATCTGCTGGCAGTGAAGTCTACGGGCGTGGATGCGGCTGCCGTGGTCAGAGCCGTGACCCAAGCTCCTGAGCCAGCAAGAGCCGCCCGCGATTTGGACAGCATGTGGCGCGGCAGGCTTTGATTTTCTGCCCGCAAAAGGAATGAATTTGTTCAGATCGATTGATTTGTTTGCTGGCATCGGCGGCATCAGACGCGGATTCGAAAATGCTTTCGGCGAGGATATCTCCACCGAGTTTGTCTGTGAGTGGGATTTGCCTGCGCAGCGCACGTACAGGCTAAATTATCCTGAAGCGCAGATCGCTGGCGATATCACTAAGGTTGATGCCGAAGAAGTGCCGCCGTTTGACATCTGTCTTGCCGGTTTTCCGTGTCAGGCTTTTTCGCTTGCGGGCAGGCACGGGGGATTTGAAGACGATTATCACGGCAGGTGCCGCGGAACTTTATTTTTGGATGTCGTGCGGATCTGCGACAGGCACAAGCCGCTCGTGATTTTCTGCGAGAACGTCAAAGGCCTCCTCATGCATGACAAGGGCAGGACATTTGCCGTAATCAAAGATTCCTTTGAACAGATAGGGTACAGAGTTTTTCACCAAGTCCTGAACAGCAGAAATTTCGGCGTTCCGCAAAACCGCGAACGTGTATATCTTGTGTGTTTTAGAAAAGACATGGCGCCAGAATCGTTCGAATTTCCGTCAGGCGGGGACTCTTCAAAATGCATCAGAGACATTATGGAAGATGCACCGATTCCGGCCAAGTACTACCTGTCCGACACATATCTGGAAACTCTCAAAAGACATCGTGCGCACCATGAAGCTCTGGGACACGGCTTTGGATTTGTCATAAGAGATCAAGATTCTGTCGCGGGCGCGATTGTTTGCGGTGGCATGGGGCGCGAAGGAAATCTTTTATGCGATCCGAGAGTGCACAGCATGGTGCCGACGACGAGAATCAAGGGCAGCATCAATAACGAAAATATTCGAAAGATGACTCCGCGTGAGTGGGCAAGGCTGCAGGGATTTCCTGATTCTTTTGTCTGGGATCTTGCTGACTGCAACATGTATAAGCAATTTGGCAACAGCGTGACCGTTACTGTCATCGAAGCCATTGCAGCGCAGATTAAGAAGGTATTGCTTGAATATGTTTCTGGCAAGGCCGAATGAAAAGGGGGGCAGGTAAGTGATTGTCTATTGCGACGGAGAAAAAAGAGAAACGTCCGCATCTAAACTCGGAGATTTTCTCATTGAGGCTGGATTGTCGGAAAACGGCATACCGAAGCCTGGGGAAGCTGTTGCGGTGAACGACGAAATCATCGTCCGCGCATCATGCAAAGATTTTGAAATCCATGATGGCGACAGAATAGATATGTATTCGATGATTCAGGGCGGTTAGTTTAAAACATGCGTACTCGCCAAAGGCGCGTTGACGATTTCAATAGGTGTATGCAGGCATAAATGATGAATGATGAGCTGAAAATAGGATCAAAGACATATACTTCGAGGCTTTTTCTCGGCACGGGAAAATTCTCTTCCGCCGCGGTCATGACGGAAGCCGTAAAGGCTTCGGGAACCGAACTCGTAACCATGTCCATAAAAAGAGTTCATTTGGGATCTTCGGATCCGCAGATAATCGATCCGCTGAAAGATTTGGGGGTTGGGCTTTTGCCTAACACGGCTGGCGCAAGAACAGCAAAAGAGGCCGTGTTTGCCGCAAAACTGGCATCCGAAGCTTTGGGCACAAAACTCGTCAAACTTGAGGTTCATCCAGATCCGAGATATCTGCTCCCTGATCCTATTGAGACGCTGGCCGCTGCCGAAATGCTTTGCCGCGACGGTTTTGAAGTCATGCCGTATTGCCAGGCAGATCCCGTTCTGTGCCGCAGACTTGCTGACGCTGGATGTGTGTGCGTGATGCCGCTTGCGGCCCCTATCGGGACAAACAAAGGCCTACGCTGCCGGGATATGCTAGAAATCATCATCGAGCAGTCGGAAGTTCCCGTCGTTGTGGACGCGGGGATAGGCAGGCCTTCCGATGCCGCTTTGGCTTTTGAAATCGGCGCGTCGGCTGTGCTCGTGAACACGGCGATCGCGGTTGCCCGCGATCCGGTTGCGATGGCTGCGGCGTTCAAATCAGCTTCGGAAGCCGGAAGAACTGCTTTTTTGGCGGGTCTTGGATCTTCTTCGACCAAAGCGTCCGCTACGTCGAATCTTGAATCCTTCTTGAGCAATCTCGATTAGGCTTATGCGGGCGTGCCCGCAAGACGGACTTGAAAAAATGAGTTTTTACGACGAACTTGAAAAAATCGATTTTGACGAATGGGGAAGAAGGGTAAGAGAAGCCTCTCTTGAAGATGCAAGAGCAGCTCTTGCCAAAGAGCGCAGAACGGTTGAAGACTTTGCCGCGCTGCTGTCGCCTGCCGCTGCGGAACTGTTGCCGCAAATGGCAGCCGAAGCTGAAAGACTGACTCGCATGCGCTTTGGGCATACGCTCGGCATGTATCTGCCTTTGTATCTTACAAACCTCTGCACCAACAACTGCCGCTATTGCGGATTCGGCTCAGAAAATCATTTCAAACGCAAAGTTCTTAACGAGGACGAATGCCGCGCCGAATGCGAAGTTATAAAGAAGATGGGTTACGAGACTTTGCTGGTGGTGACTGGCGAACATGAGCGCAAGGCAGGCATGGATTATTTCAGGCGCATGCTCCCGATAGTCAAAGAGTACGCTGCCTACCTCATGCTGGAAGTTCAGCCTCTTGATACTGACGAATACAAAGAACTCATCGGCATAGGAGTTGACTGCGTATGCGTCTACCAAGAAACCTATCACAAGCCGACTTACAAAGAAAATCATCTGCGCGGCAAAAAGACCGACATGCGTTATCGCATGGAGACGCCTGAACGTTTGGGCGAAGCAGGTATGGACAAGATCGGCATGGGCATTTTGCTCGGTCTTGCCGATCACACGGCAGATGCCTGCATGCTGGCGCATCACATCGCCTATATGCGGAAGCATTACTGGAAGAGCAAGATCAGCCTGTCGTTTCCGCGCCTTCGCCCGGCAGAAGGCGGATTTACGCCGCCGCATCCCGTGTCTGAAAAAGAACTTATCCAGTACATCTTGGCATTCAGGCTTTTTGATCCCGAACTGGAAATATCGATCTCTACTCGCGAATCGCAAAAGTTCCGCGATGCCGTAACGCCGATCGCCATTAACAGCATCAGTGCGGGATCAAGCACGAGACCTGGCGGATATGTCGAGGGCAGCAGCGATTTGCCGCAGTTCATCATCAATGACGATCGCTCGGTTTCGGAAGTTTCCAGACACTTTAATTCAGAAGGCCTCGAAATCATTTGGCACAGCGCAAGAGTTCAATAGATTTTGGAGCAACGTAAAGGAGAAGAACTGATGAATAAAAGACAAGTCGATTTTGCCGATGTTTCGGGTGATTTCATAAAAGCTCTGCCAAAAGGAATTTTGCTGACGTCAAAGGCTGACGGACAGCTAAATTCTATGGTGATAGGGTGGGCATCAGTCGGCGTTAATTGGTTTGAGCCGATAATTACCGTCTTCGTGCGCGAAAGCCGACACACGCGCAATTTGATTGAAAAAAATCCTGAATTTACGGTAAACGTGCCCATCGGAGATTTTGACAAGAAAATCATTAAAATTTGCGGAAGCAAGAGCGGTCGCGATACTGACAAGATTGCCGAAGCCGGTCTGACGCCGGTTGATGCCGATTGCGTCTCGGTTCCGGGAATCAAGGAATTCCCTCTTACTTTTGAATGCAAGGTTGTTCAGAAGCAGCTTCTCGACATTTCGGCTCTTGATGCGGATTTGGCTGCGAAATTCTATCCTGCAAGCGTACAGGATGAGAACGGCAATAAGCATTCGGATGTTCATGTCGTATACCAGGCAAAGGTATTGGCATCATATGTCATTGAAGACTGATCGATAACCGACTCGCGATAGTCTGAATGTCGGAAATTTATTAAAAAATTGGCAAAATTTGTTTTGCCAATTTTTTATTTGTATTCAATGTGTTACTAATGATTTTTTAAGAAAGCGAACGATAAGTGAGCAAAACAAAGAACTTCGTTAGACAAAAAGTGAGCAAACGATTTTAAAAAGTATTGAAATCGATTCAGATATATTTATAATAGTCAGCGTTGGTTGAGACAACGATGTCGAAACGAACAGAATAATTTAAATGTGCCTGGTTGGTGAAATTGGTAGACACGTAACCTTGAGGTGGTTATGCCCTACGGGTGTGTGGGTTCGAGTCCCACATCAGGCACCATTCAAAATCTTCTTTATCTCCCCTTAGCTTTAGATTTTATCCGCTTTCGCGTGGAACTGAATTTCGTCTTTAATTGTCTGTTCAGTCATCAGAATTTTGTGTGCCGTGATGTTGAAATCTGATTTCTCAGACCGTTTGTATGGCGTATGCTTTCATCTTCCAAGAGTGGGCCAATGCTCTTGATGAAACAGGGACTTCGGCAAATCATGCTTTCGATGCCAGCGGATATTCATTAACCATCAAACAGACAACATCTCAGTGATTTGTACATCATGGTACAAACTCGCAAAAGTAACATTTCTGCTAGTTTCGCATCTGATAGGGTGATGTGCGAAGAGTTTTCCGCCAGGATAGACTGGAGCGTTTATCTATTTATAAAATGTTTCATCAAATTCGCTCGGTTATTTTGTTTGAACTTAATTTCAATGCTTTTGTTTATCGGATCTGGAATA
>JAZQPH010000141.1:0-1847 GCA_045628385.1 Succinivibrionaceae bacterium | reverse complement strand
TTATCAAAACGGTGCTTGCAAATCACAAACCGAACAAATTAATTGTTTATTCACGTGATGAACTAAAACAATTCGAAATGCAGCGCAATTTTAACGATCCTTGCATGCGTTATTTCATCGGCGACGTAAGAGATCTTGAACGTCTGAAAAAAGCCACAAGAGGTGTGGACATTATTATTCATGCAGCCGCCTTAAAGCAGGTGCCGACAGCCGAATACAATCCGATGGAATGCATAAAGACCAATATCATGGGAGCCTCGAATATCATCGATGCCGCAATATACAACGAGGTCGAAAAGGTGATCGCCCTGTCCACGGACAAGGCGGCAAATCCTATTAATTTATACGGAGCGACAAAACTCTGCTCCGACAAACTTTTCATCGCAGCCAACAATACTGTCGGCGACAATCCCGTAAAGTTTTCTGTAGTTCGGTATGGAAACGTCGTAGGGTCAAGAGGCTCCGTCGTGCCATTTTTCAAAAAATTGATTAGCGAAGGCGCAAAGGAGCTTCCGATAACTCATGCCGACATGACAAGATTCTGGCTACCGCTGATTGACGGAGTACAGTTTGTAATAGAAAACCTGTCGCGAATGAAAGGCGGAGAACTGTTCGTTCCCAAAATTCCTTCAATCAAAATGACGGATCTGGCTAAAGCCATGGCACCTGATTTGCCGCTCAAAATTGTCGGCATTCGCCCCGGCGAAAAGCTTCATGAAGTGATGTGCCCGGCTGACGATGCTTTCCACACGCTGGAATTTGAAAAGCACTTTGTAATAAAACCGTCTATTACGTTCAGCACGAAAAGGGATTTTTCGATTGACGCAACTGGAGCTCAGGGAAAACTGGTGCCGGCGATGTTCGAATACAATTCTTTAAACAATCCTCATTATCTCACGATAGAAGAAATTCGCGCGCTAAATATAAAACTTGGATTTTAGATCAACATAATTAAAAATTTGGGGCTTGGCTAAACAAGCCCATTTTCACTATCAAGATTTGTACGATCATAATAAAAGTGCAATTATCCAGTTGATGCAATTAAAATAAGTTTCCTCGCTTTCCCACAAAGAAGAGTATTTTAAAGCAGATTTATTTCATGGCGGCGAAAAGAAAAACCTAACTCTGATATGCTCATAGATTACTCCATTAGGACTAACATAACTTTTAACCTTAATGCAAAGATTAAATGAAATTATTAGGTTCTGACTGAATTCTTAAGAAGAAATTTTATTCCTTTTCATCCGAAACAATACACCGTATATTTATTTGGACGCTTTCCATAAAATAGCTAGACAAAGTTTGATGATATAATACATTTAATAACATGTTAGGAGAACAAGTTAATGGGCAATTTATTTAATCCTGACAATGACGCTTTTGCAAAAGACAGAAATTACACCATCTATGTAGACAAAACAAATTTGCTGGCTTATTTAAATAAACGCCTATTATCACCCAAAAATTGTATCGCCCTGAGCCATGCCAGAAGATTTGGCAAATCGCATGCCGCGGATATGATAGATGCTTATTACAGCAGAGGATGCGATTCGTCAAAAATCTTTGAAGGAACAAAGATATGCCAAAATCCCGATTATCAAAAGCATTTAAATCAATATAACGTTATTCACATTGATATATCTACCTTTTGGGACTCATATAAAACAAGTATCGTCGAAGAAATTAGAAAAAACATTCTAGAAGAATTAAAAAATGATTACAAAGACACAATAATATATAAATCAAATATAGCATTAACATTACTCCAAGCGTATGCCCAAACTAAAATACCTTTCGTAATCATCATAGACGAATGGGACTGCATCATTAGAAACTGCGATGACCAA
>JAZQPH010000140.1:0-1588 GCA_045628385.1 Succinivibrionaceae bacterium | reverse complement strand
TGAAAATGTTGACCAAATCAGCGTGTATCTTTGGGGTAATTTATAAGCGTTTTGATAACAAAATTTATAATTGTTGTTACTATCTGATTGTTTTACGCTGGGATCTAATTTGGAAAATTTGAGTTCAGAAATCAAATCAGCCGCAAAGCGGCTGATATTGAAGAATTTGGTGGAGGTGGCGGGAATTGAACCCGCGTCCAAAAAGGATCAATCTTCGGTACTACATGCTTAGTCCAATCTTTAAATTCGCCCAAAGGCTGCGGACGGACACGCTACCCAAGGACTAGCCTGATTAAATTCTCGTCATTCCTCTCCAGACGAAGATTCCTGACCAGCCAATGTAAGTTGTCCGCATCCGATCCCATTGGCCAAACCGGTTTGGACTGCTACGTCAGGTTATTAAGCTGCGACAGCGAAGGTTTCGTCGTTTGCGACTACTTTTTTTGAGCGGTTTTGCAAGTCACTCAGCTTGGCATGCACCTAGGACCTCACTCTTCCTGTCGAAGCCAAGTCACCCCCAGGTGATACTGACGATTACCTACAACGCCAGTAAATTCCAATTCTACGCAATTTTTGAAATATGGCAAGAGATGATGGCAATTTTTTACGTTGTTAATCTTCGTGATTCCTCAAAAATTTTTACAGTTTTCGTTGAGAGCGCAGGAGTTTGCGACAGTGTATTTTCTCGATGCGCGATGCAGAGTTGTGCCAATCTTTGTATGATCTCTGGGATTCTTTTTGTCGGAGCAAACTTGTAGTAAGCCGACGTGAAAAAAAAGAGTCATATCTGCATTCTTCCATTATTGCCGTGACACGGCAAAGATTTTTGGTGCTGGTTCTTGCGCGAATGCGAGTTGTCTGGCAATCTTGTCGCAGAAAACCATGACTGGAAATTTTATGAAATTTGTATTCCTCGATATTGAAACGCTTTTTCCCGATGCATCAGATCCTGATTGGCACATAGTTCATGCCAAGGATATGGAGCCTATAACTTCGCTTGCTGATGAATGCATCTTTTGTCACCGTGTCGATCCTGCATGTGTTGCGGATCTTATCAACGACGCCGATGCCGTATTTACCAACAAAGTGAAATTGGGCGCGAGCAATCTCAATGAGCATATAAAGATGATCGGAGAATCTGGAACGGGGCTCAACAACATCGATCTCGAAGTTGCCAAAAAGTTGGGCATTAGCGTTCGCAACTGCGTCGCGTACGGAGTCAATTCGGTAGCCCAGCATGCCATCGGGCTCATGCTCGGTCTTGTCAACAACATAACTTTGGCAGACAGGCACGTGGGCGAGGGCAAATGGGCCGCAAACGACCAGTTTTGCCTGTGCGAAGATTTTTTCAGAATTGAGCTTGCAAACTCAGTTCTCGGCGTCATAGGCGGAGGCGCCATAGGTTCCGAAGTCGCGCGTCTTGGCAGCGCCCTTGGCATGCGCGTCATGATCGCCGAAAGAAAGAATGCATCTTCGGTAAGAACAGGAAGATATCCATTCGAAGAAGTAATAAAAAATGCCGATGTTCTTTCTCTTAATTGCCCGCTGACGCCTGAGACCAAGGGACTCATCGGTCCGAAAGAAATTG
>JAZQPH010000139.1:0-2031 GCA_045628385.1 Succinivibrionaceae bacterium | reverse complement strand
GGCCGCAAGGAACTTGACAACCAGTCGTTCTTTACCAAATTGGGCCAGCAGCTTATCGACGCGCTGAACGCCACGACTTCCGACGGCCGCGCGTTTCGCGTCGACATGCGCCTTAGGCCTTTCGGGGATGACGGCATTCTGGTCACCAGTTTTTCTGCCATGGAAGATTACTACGTGCGCCACGGCAGAAGCTGGGAGCGCTACGCCATGGTCAAAGCCCGCGTGATGGGGGAGGAAACCGATGCGGCACGCGAGCTTTATGCGCTTCTTAAACCGTTCGTGTACCGCCGCTACTTCGATTTCGGGGCCATAGATTCCCTTCGCAAAATGAAAGCGATGATCGAATCGGAGATACGCCGCAAGGGCGTCATCGGCAACATCAAATTGGGCAGGGGCGGCATCCGCGAAGTCGAGTTCGTGACCCAGGTTTTCCAGCTCATAAGGGGCGGCAGAATTCCCGAACTGCAGCAGCGCAATTTAAAGCGCGCTCTTGACGCGCTGGCCAAGGAAGAAGTCATTGAACGAGGGTGCAGGGACAGGCTCTGGGAGTCGTACGTATTCCTCCGCAAAACAGAGAATGCTCTTCAGGAAATTGCCGACAAGCAGACACAGCTGCTGCCCGAAGACGAATTGGGGAAAGCCCGTTTGGCCGCCATAACCTGTTTTGCTTCATATGAGGCTTTTTACGCCAAACTTTCCGAAGTCATGGAAACCGTGCATGCCGAATTTAAAGAAGTCGTGAAGGATCAGAACGACGAAGGAGCGGAAAATTCGGGAGGCTGGAAAGAAGCCTGGCAGACAAGACTCAAAGCTTCCGAAATTGCCGAGGAAGCCGAGGGCATCGCAAGCGCCGACGCGGCGGAATTTTCCGAGGTCTTGGCTTCATTCAGAGACGAATGCGGCAAAAGAGCCATCGGGCCGCAGGGCAGGGACACGCTGAATCGGATGATGCCGCGGGCCATCGAAAAAATCGCAGGCTATGCGCATCCTGTAAAACTGTTCGGGCGGTTCGCAACGCTGATTCGCAAAATCAGCACGCGCACGACATATCTTCAGCTTCTCGATGAAAATGACGGGGTTCTCGAGCAGGTAATAAAACTGTGCGACGCCAGCGAGAAAATAGCCGAGCAGCTGAGCGAGTATCCGATTCTCCTTGACGAGCTCATCTATCCCGACAATTTATATATGACCGATTCGGATACGGGCAGGCTGGGAACCGAACTTCGCCAATTTCTGATGCGGGTTCCCGAGGACGATATCGAGCAGCAGATTGAGTCGATGCGCCAGTTCAAGCAGATTCAGCTCTTGCGCATAACGGCTTCGGATATCGTCGGAAGCCT
This sequence comes from Succinivibrionaceae bacterium, assembly GCA_045628385.1. Lineage (GTDB taxonomy): Bacteria > Pseudomonadota > Gammaproteobacteria > Enterobacterales > Succinivibrionaceae > JAZQPH01. The sequence continues at coordinate 691 of JAZQPH010000139.1, read as the reverse complement.
GCCGCTCATGCGCGTAAGCGACTATCTCACGGGTCTTGCCGAGTGCATTCTTGCGGAACTTGTGCGCATCGCCTGGGGGGAACTTGCGGAAAAACACGGAGTTCCTCCGTATGCCAAGGCTTCGGGAGGCATGGGGCTCGTGGTTGCGGGGTACGGCAAGATGGGCGGAATCGAACTCGGCTACGGTTCGGATCTCGATCTTGTGTTCCTGCATTACAATGCGCTCGCCGATGAAATGACTGATGGGCGCCGGCCCGTGCCGGTCAGGCAGTTCTATGCCCGTCTGGTCCAGCGCATCATCCATCTGTTCAATTTAAGGACGCAGTCGGGCGTGCTCTACGAAATCGACATGCGCCTCCGTCCTGACGGCGACAGCGGTCTTTTGGTCACCTCGCTTGCTGCATTTGAAAAATACCAGCATGAGGAAGCCTGGACCTGGGAGCATCAGGCGCTGGTGCGGGCGCGTCCCGTATTCGGCGACGGGGAAATGATTGCCGAATTTGCGAAAATCCGCGCCGAGGTCCTGGCCAAAAAACGGGATATCTCAAAATTGAAGAACGACGTGAGAGCGATGAGAGACAAAATGCGCTCGCATCTCGATCGTTCCTCGGAAAGTGCGTTTGATTTGAAGCAAGGCCGCGGCGGCATGGTCGATGCCGAGTTTTTGGCGCAATATCTGGTGCTTGCCAAT
>JAZQPH010000138.1:0-36611 GCA_045628385.1 Succinivibrionaceae bacterium | reverse complement strand
GAACTTTCTCCGCAGAGCCTTGCCGATATCGCGGCATACGTAGGCGGCGACAAGGATAAGTTCACTGAAATCATGAGCGGATTTATGTCGATGAGTCAGGCTGCCGCATACAATGCCGAAGCCGACAAAGATCAAATCCACGGCGTTCCTTCAATCAAGATTAATAATAAGTACATAATCATCAAGGCTGAAAAGGACGAGATGAAGAATCTTATTACTTATCTCCTTGAAAAGGACGGAGTGCCTGTAAAAAATGCCGCAAAGGCAGACTCAGCGAAATAAAAATACAGAGTTGAGCATCAGATCAAGAACCCGCCGCAAGGCGGGTTTTTCTTTGTCTCCTTGGATCGCCAAAAGTGTTATTATTGTATAAATGCCCGAGGAAGGGCGATTTGGCGCCTAGCCTAACGCCAGGCGACACTGTAATTTCCAGAACATCCAAAAATAAACGGAAAAAAGATGGCCACCTCTACTACTGATACCACCAAATATATTTGGTTAAACGGTGAGCTTGTCGAATGGGACAAAGCTCAGGTTCACGTCATGACTCATGCTCTGCATTACGGTACTTCGGTGTTCGAAGGAATCAGAGCTTACGAAACCAAAGACGGCACCAAGATTCTCCGTCTGAAAGAGCACATTGACCGCTTATTTAATTCCGCAAAGATTTATTGGATGGATGTGCCGTATACCAAGCAGGAAGTCATGGATGCCTGCTGCAAGATCATGACCTCCAACGGTCTTAAATACGGTTACCTGCGTCCTCTCGTTTTCGTCGGAAACGTTGGCCTAGGAGTTATGCCGAAGAAAGATACCGTTGATGTCATGATCGGTGCTATGCCTTGGGGCGCATATCTTGGTGAAGAAGGACTCAAGAACGGCATTGACGTATGTGTATCTTCTTGGAACCGCTTGGCTCCAAATACCATCCCAACCGGAGCGAAGGCCGGCGGCAATTACCTGAGCTCTCTTCTCATTGCGCGTGAGGCTCACAGAAATGGATTTGCCGAAGGCATTGCTCTTAGCACCGAAGGATACATTGCCGAAGGCTCCGGAGAAAATGTATTCATCGTTCGCGACAGCGTCATCTACACCTCCCCTGTCACATCTTCCATTCTCCCTGGAATCACGAGAGATTCCATCATCACGATGGCTCGCGACATGGGAATTGAAGTTCGCGAAGAGAGATTGCCTAGAGAAGCTCTGTATCTGGCTGATGAAGTATTTTTCTCGGGTACCGCTGCGGAAATTACGCCGATTCGTTCCGTCGATCGCATGACGGTAGGATGCGGCTGCCGCGGTCCGATAACCGAAAAGCTTCAGAATGCGTTCTTTGACTATGTGAAAGGCAATGTCGAAGACAAGTTCGGCTGGCTGACTCCTGTCGACAAATAATTTGTCTGAATTTTGATCCTTCGGGATTTGATTTTATCTAGGCGGCGCCGCCTCTGGGAGGGACGCCGCCGATTGCAATATTGGAGAACACAAAATGCCTAAGTACCGTTCCCACGTTTCGACTCAGGGCCGAAATATGGCAGGCGCCCGCGCCCTCTGGCGCGCCACCGGCACCAAGGATGCGGATATCAACAAGCCGATCATCGCGGTTGCAAACTCATTTACACAGTTCGTTCCTGGTCATGTACATCTTCATGACGTAGGACAGATGGTCGCAAGAGAAATTGAAAAGGCCGGAGCTGTTGCCAAGGAATTCGATACTATCGCAGTTGATGACGGCATTGCCATGGGACATGACGGCATGCTCTATTCGCTGCCAAGCCGCGAAATTATCGCCGATTCCGTAGAGTACATGTGCCGAGCACATTGCGCGGATGCTCTTGTCTGCATATCAAATTGCGATAAGGTCACCCCAGGCATGCTGCTTGCCGCTATGCGCCTCAATATTCCTACAATTTTCGTATCCGGCGGTCCGATGGAATTCGGCCAAGCACAGATTGGCGACAGAAAGCGTCTTGACCTCATTGATGTCATGGTTATGGCGGCCGATCCTAAGTTTACCGACGAAGAAATCAAAGAGGCTGAAATCCGCGGCTGTCCAACTTGCGGTTCATGCTCAGGCATGTTCACTGCAAACTCGATGAATTGCTTGACTGAAGCTTTGGGTCTGTCGCAGCCTGGCAACGGTTCTTTGCTGGCAACGCATGCAGATCGCAAAGAACTGTTCTTAAAAGCAGCCCGTCGCATTGTCGAAATGACCAAAGATTATTACGAAAACGGCAATGAAAAAGTTCTGCCGCTGTCAATTGCGACCAAGGCGGCTTTTGAAAATGCCATGTCGCTTGATATAGCAATGGGCGGCTCGACCAATACCGTTCTTCATTTGCTGGCAGTTGCTCAGGAAGCCGGCGTCGACTTTACGATGGCGGATATAGACAGGCTGTCGCGTGTTGTTCCGCATCTTTGCAAGGTTGCTCCATCAACCTCACAGTTCCATGTGTCCGACGTGCACCGCGCAGGCGGCGTGATGGGCATTATGGGTGAATTGGATCGCGCGGGTCTTGTTAAGCGCGAAGCTTTGCATGTGTCTTCGGCAACGAATATCGGCGATCTAATCGATGCATTCGATGTTGCAGGAAATCCTGATGCTTCCCGCGTCGGAAATCTTTATTTGGCTGCCCCAGGAGGACAGATCAACAACCAGCCGTTCCATCAGGATTGCCGATTTGAGTCTTTGGATCTCGACCGCAAGAACGGATGCATCCGCAATAAGGAAAATGCTTACAGCCAGGATGGCGGACTTGCGTGCCTGTATGGCAATTTGGCTGTTGACGGCTGTATCGTAAAGACTGCAGGCGTCGACGAATCTATCCTGAAATTCCGCGGTCCCGCTGTCGTATATGAGAGCCAGGACGATGCCGTAAAGGGAATCCTTGGCGGCAAAGTAAAGGCTGGCGATGTGGTCGTCATTCGCTACGAAGGACCTAAAGGCGGTCCTGGCATGCAGGAAATGCTTTATCCGACCTCTTATCTCAAGTCCATGGGTCTTGGAAAGAAGTGCGCGCTCATTACGGACGGCCGTTTCTCAGGCGGCACATCGGGTCTTTCTGTCGGTCATGCTTCGCCTGAAGCTGCATCTGGCGGCACAATCGGTCTTGTAAAAGACGGCGATATGATTGAGTTTGATATTCCGAACCGCAAGGTTATTCTTGACGTTTCTGAAGAAGAACTTGCATCCCGCAGAGCTGAAATGGAAGCTCGCGGAGACAAAGCTTGGAAACCTGTTTCCCGCGATCGCAATGTGTCGTTTGCTCTTCGCGCATATGCTTCTTTGGCATCAAGCGCAGACAAGGGCGCGGCACGCGACAAGAGCAAACTCTGATAGGTATCTTTAATGGAAAAGCCAATTTCTTACGAAGAGTATCTTAGGAAGATACTGCTTTCGCCAGTTTATGACGTGGCGAAAGTAACACCGCTCCAGCGCATGGAAAAGCTTTCGGATCGCCTGGGCGTCGACGTAATGTTAAAGCGCGAAGACGAACAGATTGTCCATTCTTTCAAATTGCGCGGCGCATATCACAAGATAGCCCTGCTGTCGCCCGAGGCGAAAGCAAAGGGAGTAGTTGCAGCTTCTGCTGGCAACCATGCTCAGGGATGCGCGCTTTCCGGACAAAAACTGGGCGTGAAAGCAAGCATCGTCATGCCAAAGACAACTCCAGACATTAAGGTTGATGCAGTGCGTCGCATGGGCGGAAATGCCATTCTTTTCGGCAGCAATTTCGACGAAGCATATGCTGAGGCAAGAAGGCTGTCGTCCGAGGAAGGTTTGACGCTCATCCCGCCTTATGACGATGCCGATGTCATTGCTGGACAAGGAACAATTGCGTCTGAACTGCTCAAGCAGGACTCGAGACTTACGCACGTATTTGTCCAGGTGGGCGGCGGCGGACTTGCGGCCGGCATAGCCGTGTACATCAAGCAAGTTTTGCCTCAGGTTAAAGTGATAGCTGTTGAGCCCGAGGGAGCGGCCTGCCTGAAAGCGGCTCTTGATAAAAATGAAATTGTCACGCTGGACAGAGTATCGCTCTTTGCTGACGGTGTAGCCGTCAAGCGCATCGGCGATGAAACATTCCGCGTTCTCAAAGACAACATTGACGATGCCATAACCGTCACAAACGACGAAATATGCGCAGCGCTCAAAGACATATTTGACGACACCCGTGCGATTGCCGAACCTGCTGGCGCAGTTTCTGTCGCGGGCATCAAAAAATATGTAAAAGAACACGGCGGACTCGAAGGCGCCAGAATGTGTGCCATTCTGTCAGGCGCCAATCTCAACTTCCACCGTTTGCGCTTTGTGTCGGAACGCTGCGAAATCGGCGAAGAACGAGAGGGTATTCTTGCGGTATCGATACCGGAGAGAAAAGGCAGTTTCTTGGATCTTTGCAGAGCCATCGGATCCCGCAACGTTACCGAATTTAATTATCGTTATGCGGGCGAAGGCCAAGCAGAAGTCTTTATGAGCATTCAGCTTTCGGCTGGAAAACCGGAACTGGCCCGCGTTATAGAGGATTTGCAAGGCAAGGGATATAGCGTTAATGATTTGACGGACAATATCATTGCTAAAAACCATGTTCGTTACATGGTTGGAGGACACGCTCCGTCTCAGTCGCTGCAGGAGAAATTGCTGAGTTTTGAGTTCCCAGAACATCCTGGCGCGCTTCTCAAGTTCTTGGAGACGCTGGGCACAGAACATAGCATTACTCTGTTCCATTATCGAAATCACGGTGCTGAGTATGGACGCGTATTGTGCGCTATTGAAATGAGACCTGAAGATTTTGATTCGGTCGCTAGCAGGCTGAATCAGCTTGGGTACGTATGGTTCGATGAGTCTGAGAACGAATGCTATAAGCTGTTTCTCAGGCCGCAAGCCAAATAACGAGCTGTAAAAGAAGTAACTAGAATTGAGGCGATGCTAACTGGCATCGCCTCTTTTTGTTTATTCTGAATGCGTCAAGCATCAGTATAGTGAAAGCGGTGTTTCAGCTCTAAACGAGTCATGCGACGGATATGGATCAGCTAGGTTCTGATTCGTGGGTTAGTTCGCAGTTATCATGCTTAATTATGCTGACGGGCGGTACTCTCTGCTGGTGATATAATATAGACAGGCGGATAGTCTATACAGTCCACGCAGTCTTAGGAATAAAAGTTCCCTGCTTTGATTCGGGGAACAGGCGGAAATATGGCAGACAGACATAATAAACATCAGAATGTTACAGAATCAATCGTAAAGCCTGCAGAATCAGATAACTTCAGTCAGGCAGACGGTACTGAGCAGCATGAACATGCCGATACAGAACGTCAGACATGGAAAAATTACCATGACGTCAGAAGGGTAAAGGATGAGCTCAAAAAAGAGCGCGCTTTTAACAATTTTAACGGATGGCTCAGCATTGTTACATTCGCTCTTGTGATACTTGTCATCATAGGCGAGTTTATCTATGAAAGTTCAAGCAATGCCCGCAACAAGACCAGACTGTACGACATGAGAAGCAATATCGGACGTTTGGAAGAAAGAGTTCAGGGGCTGCGGGAAAGCGACAATGTCACGAACATGAGCATGCAGAATCTGGCATCCCATCAGCAGGAATCTGATGAACGCGTGAGCCAGCTGGAACGCCAGCAGGCATCAGAATCGGCAAAGATGGCTCAGGCTATTGCCAGGTTTGAAGAGATGGCCAAGCCTTTGGCTCCTACAAGAGTTGCGGCTGATCCTGAAACATTGCTCGCAAACGAAGCGGCTTATCTCATGAGAATTGCTTTTAGAAAGATGTATCTTGAACGAGATCCTGCTACCGCAATCGCTTTGCTGAAGGATGCCGATGCCGCGCTGGCCGAAATTGGTGATCCTAGCCTGCTTAAGGTGCGCCGAGCCATCGGTGCAGATCTTGCTGCTCTCAGAGAACTTGAAATAATCGATACCGAAGGCATAGCGCTTAGACTGTCATCGCTTTCATCAAATGTTTTGAGCCTTAAAACAAAATCTTACAAAGATAATTTCAGAGCTGAAGGACCGTTGCCTGAAGATGAGATCAAAGAGCATACGGTGACTGCAGATGCATCTGATTGGAAAGAAAATTTATCCAACAGTTTCGGCAATTTTCTCGACGGACTGGTTGTCGTTCGCAAGAAAGAAGGCGCTGATCGCGAATTTCTGACTCGCGACGAGGAAGCGATTTTGCGTGACAAAGTGGCTTTGCTTCTCATGCAGGCGCAGCTTGCGGTATACAGCCAGCAGCAACCGGTATTTGAAGTCAGCCTCGACAAGGCCACGGCGCTGATTGCCAGATATTTTGATACGGAAGATGTTCTGGTTGCGCAGGCGCTGCGCGATCTTGCCGATATCAGAACTTTAGGCGTCGCATATGTGCCGCTTAAAAAGTTTGAATGCTCCGCGCTTATGCTTGAGTACATGAAGTCCGGAAAGACATCCGGCGCAAGTAAGGAGTAGTCCGAATGAAGATGTTTCTTCTGTGCCTTGCGTTCTGCATTGCGGTGGTCGTTGCTCCGTTCGTGATAGAAAATCACGGGTATGTTTACATCAGCATCGGCGGATACTCAATAGAAACCTCTTTTGTGCTGGCAGTCGGGCTGGTAATTCTTGCTGTCGCCGCCGTGTTGTTTTTGTTCGGTTTGGCAAAAAGGCTATTTAGAGCTCATAAATCGGTCGGAAGTTTTTTTCACCGCCGCCGTGCTGCCAAAGCTGGTTCGAATTTCTATTCTGGAATCATTGCTCTTCTTGAAGGCGACGACGCCGAAGCCTACCGACGCCTCGTGACGGATACTCACAACAAGCACAGAACCGTTCCAGGTTATCTTTTGGCCGCGCGCGCTGCCGCGAAGATGAAAAAAGAGGAAGATTGCGCAAAATGTCTTGCCAAAGCAAGAGCTGCTGATGCAAGAAGCGAACTTGCCTGTGCCCTCATTGAAGCGGATCTTCGCGAAGCTGCAGGCGAAGACGAATCTGCCATAGCGGTTCTTCAGAAAGTGCTCGAGTCCGATCAGGAAAATGCTGTCGTGCTGCGCAGGCTTGCCGGCATTTTTCTTAAAAATGCCGATCATGAAAGGCTGGAGGCTATTCTGCCGGTGGTCAAAGCCAGAAGGGTTCTGCCGTATGACGAATTTTTGAGAGTGCAGGTGGCTTCTTACGAGCGCAGACTGAACGAGATGATCGATCCAGCAGAAGCCATGAAATTGTGGGATACGGTATCGCGCAATTTCAGGCGCGAGCCTTCCGTGTCTTGCGCATTTGCCCGCCGATTGGCATCTTTGGGCGATATAAAAAATGCAGAGACAATCGTGTTGGAAGGTTTGAGAAAATGCGACGAATCAGGCATGGCTCTTGAAATTGCAAATATCGAAACTTCCTTGCCGTCAGTTCTTAAAAAATTGCAGACTTTGAGCGAAGCAAAAAATAACATCGATTTGGAAAGAGCGCTCGGCTGTCAGTATATGGCGGCAGGCGACTATCCTTCAGCGATAGAAAAATTCAGACTTGTCGTGTCGGATCGTCCCACCAATGAAGATCTTGTCAGACTTTCACGCTGTTATGAGGCAGAGCGGCTTTTTGAAAAGGCCAGCGTCACCCTTAAGCAGGCCATGAGCTGAGATCGTCGGGCATGCCTTGCGCTGATACACTGCGTTTTATAGCCAATTATGATGCGGTCACCGAAGGAAGACCGGAGGCTGCTTTGTCGGGGATGCTCCCTGCGGCGAAGCGTTTTTTCAGCCTTATCCCAGTGCTTATTCACTATAATCATCCGCTTATTCCTGGATACGTTGAAGGCAATACCGCCCACGGAATTTGCGGTTTTACCCCGACGCCGTGGCAGTCTGAATATATTGAACGAATCAGCGCGGTTGCCGATTGCACAATCGAAAACACAGCGCCGTCACCTGCGGTTGTTTCGCTGTATTGCATGGGCAGCACGGCATCTTGCGGACAGAGTTTTACATCGGATATTGATATTTGGGTATGCCATCCAAAAGACGCCGATCAGTCATCTTTGTCGCTTCTTCTGGAAAAATGTTCGCGTATTTCTGATTTGGCCAGGAAGCGCGGAGTGGAAATTAATTTCTTTGCGGTTCCCGAAAACAAATTCAAAGACAATCTTCGAGACAGCGTGGACGGGGATAACTGCGGCACCGCGCTCCACATGCTTCTTCTGGAAGAGTTTTATCGCACGGCTCTGTGGATGGCCGGCAAAAAACTGGTATGGTACCTTGTTCCCGACGAAGCCGATACGGACAAAGGTTACGCAGCCTATGTGGAAAATCTGTTCGCGTCGGGAGTGATTTCCCAAGATAAATGGTTTGATCTAGGATCTGTCGGAAATATCCCCGCTTCGGAATTCTTTGGGTCTTCGCTGTGGCTTCTTTATAAAGGCGTGCATATGCCTTTTAAGGCGGCGCTTAAGATTATGCTGATGGAAGCCTATGCTTATGAGTTCCCGGAAACTCAGCTCATAGCTCATGGCGTTCGGAGGCAGATTCAGGATATCGGCGTGGCGGATGAAAGCGTCGACGCCTATTATCTGACATATAGCAAAATCCGCGATTATCTTTTGGGGATCGGCGACACGCAGCGTTTGGCGGTAATCGACAGATGTTTTTACGCCAAGATAGCGCGCAAGTCAGGAGACGGCGATCTGCGCTGGCGTTCTCCCCTTGCCATGTCAGTATCGCATGAAGCCGGTCTCTCGTCTGCCGAAGAAAAAGTACTGAGGAATCCTGCGGCAAGAAGTTACCAAGAGATCGAAACGGCCCATGCCCACGCAGTGTCTCTTCTTCGAAGCTGCGCAGAAAAACTTGACGAGTTTTCCAAAAAACTCGGCAGGGAGAATACCGGCATCGACATTGCTGATCTTCAGATACTGTCCCGCAAGTTAGGCGCTGCCTTTGATGACAAAAATTATAAAATCATGCGTACAAATGCGGAGGCGGCAGGCAAAAACTGCGAAAAAGTCGTATCGCTCATACCGGTCGGCAGCAGCGCGCTGAACCGCAAAGGCTGGTTTTTGTATCCGTCTTCGATGTCGCCTTTGGACATTGTGTCAAAAAAATGCATTTTTTTCAGCAAAAGCCTGATGTTCTCGCTTTTATGGGGAGCCGCCAACGGAGTAATAGGTCCCGAAACAAAGGTAATAATGCCGAAAAAGGCATCGCCGAGGGCTCAAAAATATGCGGACACTTTCGGTGCGGATATTATAGATTGGCTTCGTCAATCGGGCTTAAAAGATCCGTCATCTGAAGATTATTTAAGTCCCCCTAGTCTGGTCGATGCCGTGTTGTTCCTGAATGTTGCAGAAGACGGATGCGCCGAGGACGAGCGAGTCGGGGCTTTTGCGCAAAAAATAGATGTTTTGTCATTTGGCAAGCCGCCGCGTTCTTTGGTGAAATCGGTGCATGTCGCCTACAGAAATTCATGGGGCGAAATATTTATGCGAAGATTCGGCGGCGACAAAGCTGCGCTTCAGGCGATCGAATGGCTATTGCGTGTAAAGGATCTGCTCGACAAGTCGATGCCAAAAATTCGTGTTCATTGCTATGGCCGGGGATTTGCGGGAGTCGTAAGGCAGCAGATGCTCGATTTTATTGGTTCTTTGTTTGCCATGAACGCGGCAGGGGATGCCGCACCGCATGTTTTCATGTACGCTGGGCAAAGTTATTGCGTTTCATTTGGCTACGGCAAGCCGGAAATAAGGCGCTTCGACAATTCTTTGCAGCTTGTGACTTCGGGCATGGCATTCGGCAATGAAAAAAATCACAAAATGCTTACGCGCGGCGAATCTGGGAAAATTTTGGCCGAATCTTACGGCGCCAACGGCGTCGATCAATATTTCATAACAGAGACTGACGATGGCCAGATGTTTGATATCCACGAATCTACTGCTTCGGGCGAAGTGTTGTATTTCAGTCTCGAAAGAGATGCTGTCGATGCATTTGTTCGGGAAACATCGGAAAAAATAAGCGCAAGCGGCGGAACCTTTGCTTCCATGCCGCAATTTTTCATGGTGCTTGATGACGGGGCGGGGCCTTGTGCCGTGCCATATGCTGCAAAAAGCGCAGGCTGAAATTAATTTAAAGGATGGTGATTATGAAATTAAAGTCTGCATTTTGGATGATGTCGGCTGTGTTGCTGTTATCGGGCTGCGGGCTCAAAGGTCCACTGTACATTCCGCCCGAGAAAGCCAAAACCCCCGATAAGGTAAAGCTTGAACAAACAAAGGATCCGCAAAGGGAGATTCTTGGAAGAACGGAGAAATCGGCGCCTGCTGCCAAAGCAGGGGCAGCCGCCGATAAATCAGCGAACGGACCAAAAGATGAAAAATTTTCGTCATCGGCAAAGAAACAAGACGCCAGCGGTAATGGCAAAGCCGATTCTGTTATAAGCGGTTCTTCTGACTCATCTTCGGGCAAGCAACGCTAATATTTTACGGCACTGCGCAAGATGCCTATGCGATCTTGCGTCAGGCATATGCGCCGATGTGGTTGGGCACATCCCGCTAAAGATTAAAAAGGAGCTAATAATGTCTAATTTTGCAATGAAAGGCGGTGAACTTTACGCCGAAGATCTGAAGGTATCTGATTTGGCCGCCGAGTACGGCACGCCTCTTTATGTGTATTCGCGTTCAGGCATCGAAGAAACTGTCAAATCATATGTCGATGCGATCAAATCTCCGCATCTTGTATGCTATGCGGTAAAGGCAAACGGTTCTTTGGCAGTGCTGTCGGCAGCGGCCAAAGCCGGGTCTGGTTTCGATATCGTCTCTGGCGGCGAATTGGCTCGCGTAATTGCTGCGGGCGGCGATCCCCATAAGGTTGTATACTCTGGCGTCGGAAAGCGCGAAGATGAAATTGAGTTTGCTCTTGAGCAGGGGATTTTCTGTTTTAATGTCGAATCTCCTTCCGAAATGCGCCGTATTTCGGAAATTGCTACCAGAATGGGCAAGGTTGCGCCCGTATCCTATCGCGTCAATCCAAACGTAGACGCGCACACGCATCCGTACATTTCGACGGGACTCAAAAAGAACAAATTCGGCATCGCCGCGGGTACCGTAGTGGAGCGTTATCTTGAGGCAAGCAAACTTCCGGGAATTGAAATCAAGGGCATCGACTGCCATATAGGATCGCAGCTTACTGAAATAACTCCGTTTTCGGACGCTGCCGACAAAATTATCGATTTAATCGATCAGCTTGAAAAGGCCGGCATCAAACTTAGCCATGTTGACATGGGCGGCGGTCTCGGCGTTGATTACGGCGACGGGGTTCCTCCTACGCCGCAGGAATACATGCAGCTTCTGGAATCAAAATTTGCAGGCCGCGGTCTGACGCTCGTTGTCGAACCAGGTCGTTCCATCGTGGCCAAGTCGGGCATTTTGGTAACTAAGGTCGAATACATCAAGCACGGCGAAATATCCAATTTTGCGATCGTCGACGCCGGCATGAACGATATGATCCGACCTTCTCTTTATCAGGCTGTGATGCGTATAGGAGAAGTAAAAGAAACCGGAGCAGAAAAGGCTGTTTATGACGTCGTGGGTCCTATCTGCGAAACGGGAGACTTCCTCGGAAAGGGCAGAGAACTTGCGATCAGCGAAGGCGATTTAATCGCTCAGTTTGATGCTGGCGCTTACGGTTTTGCCATGTCTTCGGAATACAATGCCCGTCCTCGCGTCTGCGAAATCCTCGTCAAGGGCGACAAGGCATTCGTGGCACGCCGCCGCGGAACGGTTGCCGAATTGATGACTGGCGAGAGCGTGCCGGAGGCATAACAGATGCGCATGCATTTTTCGAAGATGAACGGTCTGGGGAATGATTTTGTCGTCATCGACGGCGTTACTCAGCGAGTTTTTCTGAATCCCAAACTGATTAAGCGCCTCGCCGACAGACATTTTGGAATAGGCTTTGACCAACTGCTTTTGGTCGAGCCTCCGTACGATCCCGATCTGGACTTTCATTACCGCATTTTCAATGCCGACGGCTCCGAAGTTCAGCAATGCGGAAACGGCGCCCGCTGTTTTGCGCGTTTTGTGAGGCTCAAAGGGCTCACAAGCAAGCGAGTCATCAAGGTCAGCACGGCAAAAGGCAGAATAGTGCTCAATGTCGATCAAGACGAACTCGTTACCGTGAATATGGGGGCGCCCGAGCTTGAACCTTCCGCCATTCCGTTTAGGGCGCAGTCGCGTGAGAATACCTATATAGTTCAGGCTGCAGGCAAAGCCGTGCTTTGTTCTGCCGTGTCCATGGGCAATCCTCATTGCGTGGTCGAGGTGCCTGATGCAGACACCGCGCCTGTTGAAGAATTAGGGCCTGTCCTCGAATCGCACGAGAGGTTTCCTGAACGCGTAAACGTTGGTTTTATGCAGGTTATTTCGCGAAATGAAATCAAGCTTCGCGTGTACGAACGCGGCGCGGGCGAGACCATGGCTTGCGGCACGGGCGCATGCGCGGCCGTAGTTTCGGGCATTCTGAAAGGCGAACTCGACGAATGCGTGCGCGTTCATCTTCCGGGAGGCGATCTGGAAATTTCGTGGCGCGGCGGTGATGCTCCTGTCATGATGAAAGGGCCTGCCGAACATACGTTTGACGGCGTGATAGAGGTATAGATTTTTTGAAAATCGTGACCGAAAAAGCAAGGCGCAAAAAATTGCGCCTTCCTGAAGTGCTCAATGCCGGGGAAGGCGCGGAAGCAAAGGTGCAGCCTGCCAGAGCCAGGAAGACCAAATCTTTAAGCCTGGCCGATGAGCAGCTGATTGTTTCCTATCTTCGCGACAATCCTGAGTTTTTTATCAGGCATCCAGGAGCTCTTGATGATCTTGTATTGCCGGATCCCGACAAAGGAACGATTTCTCTGGTCGAGGCTCTGCAAAAGCGTCTTCGCGGCGAAATTGACGCCATGCGCGAACGCATCAGGGACATGCACCGCATTGCGGATCACAATGAAGAACTGTTTCGCACATTTTTCGGCATATACAACGATCTATATGCCTGCACCAGTTTGAGCCAAATTGAAGAAGTCGTGAACAGCGCTTGCCGAAATGCTCTGTATGTGCCGCACACCCATATTTGGATAAATTCGGCCGCTGCCGAATGCAGACTGAAATGCGATGAAAAACTTGTAATGAATGCAAGAGATTTTGCCGAGGTTTGCACAGCGGTCATGAAAGGAGCCAAGGTAAGTTTGGGAAAAATCAACTCGTTTGAGCGCGACATCATCTTCCCTGACGACAATCTTGTTTACTCAAGGGCGATTGTGCGTTTTGGAGAGGACGGAATGCTCGGAATGCTGGCTTTTGGCCATGCCGATCTCAGCCATTATCACACAGGCCTCGATACAACATACATCGAGCGTCTTGCGGGCTATATTTCTCTTCTCGTCCCGCGGTTTGCGGATCTGAGGCAATGAAGTGTCTATGGCGAAGGAAACGCTCGATGAGCTTGTGGATGCGTATCTTGCGTATTTGCGCGCAGGCCGCGGCATGTCGGAAAATACGCAGAAAACATACGGCACTTCGCTTGCAAGGTTTGTTGCGGCCGTCGGAGACGATGGCATAGCCGACGTTCGGACCGTATCAGGCCAGCATATACGCTCGTTCATTGCGTCAGAGCGCATGGCGGGGCGGGCGGCAACCTCGGTAAATAATGCTCTGTCAGCCGTAAAAGGTTTGTTTGCCTGGCTTGCGCAGAGAGGAGTTATTCAAAATAATCCCGCCAAGGCCGTGCCTTGCCTGAAAACTCCCAAACGCCTGCCGTCCCTGTTCACGGCCAAAGAACTTGACATGGCACTTTCGCAAGACAAAAAAGAAGGCCTCACGGCCGATCCCGAACTGGATGCTTTTTTGTCATCACGAGATGCGGCCATCATAGAGCTTTTATATTCGTCCGGGCTCCGCGTAAGCGAACTTACAGGCTTGGATCTGGGTCGGTATTATCCAGACGAGAGAATTGTCCGCGTTATGGGCAAAGGATCGAAAGAGCGTCTGGTTCCCGTCGGCGAGCCTGCAGCCGAGGCAATAAAAAAATATCTCCAGCATCGGGCAAAATATGCTTCCCCTTTTGAGCAGGCTATGTTCGTCAACAGATTCGGGGGCAGAACAACTCCCGCCAACGTATATGAGCGCCTTAAGATATTGGCCAAAACCAGAGGATTGCAGGGAGCCATGCATCCTCATAAACTTCGGCATACATTTGCTACCGAAATGCTTAAAGGATCGGGAGATGTGCGTTTGGTGCAGGAACTTCTCGGGCACTCAAAACTGTCGACGACTCAGATATATGCGCATGCCGATGCCGAATTGATCGCAGCCGAATATGCCAGAGCTTTTCCGCGAGACAGAATGCCGGGAGCCGTGCATGATGAACAAAAATCGCTGATGGCGGGAGCCAAAGAATCTCAAGGAAACGAGGAATGATTTTTTACGCTCCGCTAAAAAAAATCCGCGCCGTAACCTTCGACATGGATGATACTCTGTACGATAACGGCCCCATCATAGACAGAGCCGAATCGTGGTTTAAAAATGCCGTTCTTTGCCATCCTGCGCTTAATGCTTCGGGCATCAGCCTAAGCGAGGTGCGTGCAGAACTTGAGGCCCGCGATCCGCTTTTGGCAAGCGACGTTACCCGAGGCAGAGAAACGGCTCTGCGCTGCGCTTTCATGCGGTCGGGCATGGATGCCGAATTGGCATCGCAAGAGGCGGCATTCCTGCAAAAGCGCTTTATCGCCGTGCGTTCTGATTTCTGCGTTCCGGAGAAAACCGTTTCGGTGCTCCGCAAATTGCGGCAGCGCGTCAAAGTGGCCGCGCTTACCAACGGAAACGCCGATCCTGCGCTTATCGGATTGGATGGCGAGATTGACTTCTGCCTGCGAGCTTCGGGATTTATGATGTCGAAGCCGGCGCCCGATCTTTTTTGGGAAGCCGCTTCGCGTTTTGGGCTGAAGCCGGGCGAAGTAATGCATGTGGGAGACGACGCGGTAACTGACATCATCGGAGCCAAAAACGCAGGATTCATGTCCTGCGCGGTGCCGAGCAGATACGGAAGACAGGCATGGAAAGTTTTGCCAGATGTTGAAATTTCGGATTTGAGCGAACTTTTGGATATCGTCGGCGGTTTCTGATCTTGATCGCCTAACGAAGCACGGAAACAAGCATGGACAAAATTCTATACACACTCAACGACAGACAGATAGAAGCTGTTACATCCGAGCGAACGAACATGCTCATTTTTGCAGGCGCGGGATCGGGTAAAACAAGAGTGCTTGTGTCGCGCATCGTTTATCTGATGAAGGTTGAGGGCATTCCGCCTTCGGCAATTATGGCGGTTACTTTTACTAACAAAGCCGCAAATGAATTGCGAAGCCGCATACAGGCGGCCGTCGGAGGCTACGGGGTGCGCGATATGTGGGTAGGCACGTTCCACGGCCTATGCAACAGGTTTTTGCGCATGCATAGCGAGAGCGCAGGACTGCCGCGAAGTTTCAGCATAATTGACGAAACCGACAGGCTTAACGCCGTCAAACGCATCCTTAAGGAAAATCCGGAGCTTGCGCTCGCAACAAGAAAACCGAATGATTATGTCTCATACATAAGCGCCTGCAAAGAACGCGGAATCCGCGCTTCAAAGGCAATAAGCAAAGTTGCGCCGAACGATCCCGAGTCCAAAGCTTACTCCGGAGTTTATTCGATTTACGAAGGCTTGTGCGAGGTATCGGGAAGCGTGGATTTTGACGAACTGATTCTGCGCACTTGTGAAACTTTGCGTAATGACGCCGCTTTGCGGGCATCGACCCATGCATCATTTCGTGAAATTCTTATCGACGAATTTCAGGATACCAACGACATGCAGATGGAACTTGTAAGGCTTCTTAAGGGTTCTGAGTGCATGGTTACCGTGGTAGGCGACGATGATCAGTCCATATACAGCTGGCGCGGAGCCAACCCCGAAAACATCCTGTCCTTTGATAAATCGTTCGGTCAAGTTAAAACGGTCCGTCTTGAACAGAACTACCGTTCGAGCGGCAATATCATAGGCGCCGCTTCGAGCCTTATAAGCAGGAACAGCGTCCGGGCCGACAAAAAACTGTGGACAGAAGCCGCGCCCGGCGAAAAGGTGCATTTTTTTCAATGCAGCGATTCGGACGATGAGGCGCATTTTGCGGCCAAACGGATATCCGAGCTTCATAAAAGCGGAGAGCCTTATTCGGGATGCGCCGTTTTGTACCGTAACAACAGCCTGTCTCTTCAGATAGAAACGGAGCTCAGGCAGGCGGATATTCCGTTCAAGATAGTCGGCGGCCTGTCTTTCTTTGAACGCGCGGAAATAAAAGATGCCCTTGCTTACGCGAGGCTTTTGGTTAATGAGAATGATGCGGCTGCTTTTGACAGGATAATCAACGTCCCCAACCGTGGAATAGGACCTAAGTCCAAAGACATTCTTTACGAAATAGCGTCAAAGGAACGGGTCTCGCTGCCGAAAGCGGGGCGCATTGCCGTGCAAAAGGCTCTTTTGAAGGGCAAAGCGGCAACCGGGCTCGCAAAATTTCTGTCCTGCATGGATTTGATGGCAGAGAACATTGCCGGTCTTAAATTGGGGCAGGCGATGGAATGCATCGTGGAGGATTCGGGTCTCCTTGAATATTATGAAGAGGAAGACAAAAAAGAGCGCGACATCGGCAGAGGAAGAATGGCCAATCTGTCGGAACTTGTGAACTCGGCAGCGGCATTTGCCCCGCAAGATGAAATTGTCCGTACCGGTCCCGAAGCGCTTCTTGCCTATCTTGAGGAACAGTCGCTGGATGCGGAATTGATTAAAGATGACGACGATCCCGATGCCGACAAAGTTAGGCTCATGACTGCGCATAGCGCCAAAGGACTTGAGTTTGACAATGTGTTTCTCATCGGGTTCGAACAGAGCACTTTGCCGTCAGGAAGGAGCATAGAACTTGCTCTTAACGGCAAAACTCATGCGCTTGAAGAAGAGCGCAGGCTTGCATACGTGGCAGTTACGCGAGCTCGCAAGCGCTGTTACCTTACGAGCGCTCGCCGCCGCCGCGTGTTCGGCAAGTATGCAGACTTCGAACGAAGCCAGTTTTTAAATGAAATGGATCCTGCGTTTTTGGACGAAATTTTGCCTGAAGGATCGTTTTCGGCGTTTCGGAGCATGCCGTCCAAAAGCGCCGCCGGATGGTCTTCTCCGAGAATGTCGGGCAACGGAAGAATGGCGGCTCTCGAGGCTAAACCGACAGATCTCAAAGAAGGCGATATTGTCGAATACGGAACTCTCGGCATCGGTAAGGTCGTGAAAATAATGGGAGAGGGCAAAGCCCAACGCGCCTGGATTGATTTGGGGTCGCGCACCGTGCAGGTGATGACCATGTTCACGCAGGTGAAAAAAATTAACGGAAATGAGGATTGATCGGGGGCTACGATGTTTCAAAAATTAATACCGATAGCAATCTGCGTGCTTGCTTACGTGGTCGTCAAGCTCGCAACGGGCGGCTTTACCATTGAGTCGGACAAGTATGGCTACTACAAGGACGGAAAACTCAACGAGCGGGGAATTATATCCATCGTCGCGCGAGTGCGCAGGCTTGTTCCGTTCAAGAGCGCCGAAACAACGCTTGTCGGCATTACCTACAATTATGAAGACGGAGAGCCGCCTGTAGGATCGATCAATTACTACCATATGGTCAATAAGGATTTGGTTGAGCATTATTCAAAAGACTCAGCGCAGGTTGCCGATAGATTTGCTCGTTCTCAATGCGGCAATCAAGAAATAAAGGATATGCTGCAAAAGCTCGATCACATAACGGTGTCCTTCTATGACGATCAGCGGTTTATGTACGGAATCAAGATCGATTCGGCGCTGTGCGACGATATTGAAGCGGGAAAGACCGGAGAGAAGAGCCTGGCATCGCATCCAGTCGACGCCTCACAGGCAAAGGCTGCTGCGGCAAAGCATGCCGCAGCCATCAGCGCGGGGTTGCCTCTTGATATCAAAGTAGGCATATTGGCCGCAGTCAAGGCAGACGACAGCGGCAATGTCACCCATATCGTGGAGATACCGAAGGACAGAGAGAAGGCATTTCTTGCGGATAAAAATGCACTTTCCGACAAATTAGTGAAGGCTTATTGCTCGAACAAGAACATTGTCGGCCTTTTGGGAAACATCGCCTCTTTCAGAATTAGTTTTAGGGTAGACGGCAAAGAGATCCTGTCATCGCCGATACAGGCATCTGCATGCGGACAGACAGCTTCATCAGCCACCGCCGAAAAATAGCATCAGGCACGGTATCGGAGGCATGCGCAATCGGCAAAACTGATTTTATTTTGCGCAGATGCGCAAAAAATTGATAGAGATCCCTAAGGCTCAAAATATGAACGAGTATCGCGCATGCGTGCCGTTTTTTTTAAAATTTGCCAAACTATCGCGATAAGTGCCAGAAATGCGGTGTGTTTTGGCCTCCGAAATGCAATATTCCGTTTGATGCGAATCGTTTGATATAGTCGGTTTTATTGAAAAACGTGATTGCGCACAATATAATGCGTTCGATTCAGGGTGGTTTTCCGATCATTGAATGAATTTGCAAAACCATCGAAAAATATGCTGACGGTTCATCCAAAGCATAACTAGCCCATGCCAAAGGCTGATGCTGATAATCTTGCCCGGTCTTTCGGCTATCGGTTTGATCGCTGATATTCACTTATTTTTATACGGCTGCCGTGTCTTGCCACAGGTTAAATTTGTTTGTGCTGCCAGTTCGCGCCGTGCGGAAAATAAATGACTTGTTATAGTTTCTTTTCTCATATATTTGATTTAAAGGTTGCGTTGGGAGCAGCTTGCTCTCATTTTGCGCAAATTTTCTATGCATCTATCTGAACTTAAAACAAAAACCGTCGAACAGCTTCAGGAAATGGCCGCAGAAATGGGCCTGGAAGTAACAAGAGCCTATAAGAAAGATTTGATATTCGCCATACTCAAAGCCGTTGCGGAAAAGGGCGAAGACATTTATGGCAGCGGAGTTCTGGAAATCCTGCCTGACGGATATGGTTTTTTAAGAAGCGCCGATTGCTCATACTTGGCAGGTCCCGATGACATATATGTTTCGCCGAACCAAGTCAGAAAAATGCACCTTCGCACTGGCGATACCATCGAAGGAAAAATTAGAAATCCTAAAAACGAACAGGAGAAATATTTTGCTCTCCTGAAAGTTGACACAATCAACGAGGACAATCCAGAAAACCAGGGCAAGAAAATCCTGTTTGAAAACCTGACGCCGATTCATCCCGACGAGATGCTGCGTCTTGAAAGAGGAAACAGATCTGCCGCAGACGTGACCGCGCGTTTCCTTGATTTGGCGGCGCCGATCGGCAAAGGCCAGCGCGCACTGATTGTCGCTCCTCCGAAGGCGGGCAAAACCGTTCTGCTCCAGAATATCGCCCAGAGCATCACGGCGAACAATCCTGAATGCAAACTCATCGTTTTGCTCATCGACGAACGTCCTGAAGAAGTTACCGAAATGGAACGCATGGTCAGAGGCGAAGTTGTGGCTTCAACCTTTGACGAACCTGCTGCGCGTCACGTTCAGGTAGCCGAAATGGTAATCGAAAAGGCCAAGCGCCTTGTAGAACACAAACAAGACGTCGTGATTCTGCTCGATTCCATAACCCGTCTTGCCCGTGCGTACAACACCGTGACCCCGGCATCCGGAAAAGTTTTGTCTGGCGGCGTCGACGCCAATGCGCTTCATAAACCTAAGAAGTTTTTCGGCGCGGCAAGAAACATTGAACAAGGCGGTTCGCTTACGATCATCGCAACGGCGCTTGTCGAAACCGGCTCTAAAATGGATGACGTCATTTTCGAAGAGTTCAAGGGCACCGGCAACATGGAAGTCAGAATGTCGCGTCGCATAGCCGAGCGCCGTCTGTTCCCTGCAATTGATTTCCTCCGTTCTGGCACCCGCCATGACGAATTGCTTCTCGGTGAGAAGGAACTCAGAAATATATGGGTTCTGCGCAATGTGTTCCGAGATGCCGATGAATACGAAATTGCGAGCAAGATTATCGAAAAGATCAAGAAATCCGACACGAACGAAGATTTCTTCATTCTCATGAGAAACGGCGATAAGGACTGATAAGCCTTTTGGTGTTTAGCAGTCGATGCCCGGTCATGGCTTTGCGTGACCGGGCTTTTGTTTCACGTGAAACGGTGTTTGTCCCATCAAAATAAATGCCGCTGCAGATAGGATCAAACAACTATTGCCGCAAACTGAATCTGACAGCAGCCTGGATCATTTTTGCGCATTCGTCGGGATGTTCTTTGATTTCTTTTCCCCAAAAGCGCAGGACAATCCATCCGCTTCCGCGAAGCTGCCTGTTCACTTCCCTGTCGCGCTCTCTGTTCTTTTTGATTTTTGGAATCCAATATTCAGGATTGGGCCCTTTTTGCAGCTGGCGCTTAAGCAAATACCAATTCTTTCCGTGCCAGAACTCAGAATCGCAAAAGACCGCGACTTTTGCTTTTTGAAAACTGATGTCGGGAGTGCCGGGAATGTCTCGGCGGTTCTTTCGGTAGCGCATTCCGAGGTTCCATAATGCCCGCATCAGTATTTTTTCTATGCCGGTTCCGGAACTCCTGATTTTTGACATGTTCTTGCTGATCGCATCTTTGGTGCGACGCTTCGATGATTCTTCCGTATTGATACTGCTCCTTTGGTTCAAAAAAATCGGCAATTCACTCCATGATTTTCCAAGAAAGCGCTGTCTTGGCAAATTTGGGTTGCCAAGCTGATATGGACAGCTTAATGTTCATATACGAGTTTTGCGGGAAGTTTGCTCGCAAATAAGATTATATGAGCAACCTAAGTTATGAAAATAACAATCCCCGCAAATTGTCCAATTTACGGGGATATAACGCATGATCTGCGGATTTCCGATTGACGGTCTATGCCTTCTTGTTCAGAGCCGATTCTATGCGATCTCTTAAGAAATCGACCATGTTTTCGCCGTGGTGGGCCAGCATTTTAGGGAACATGGATATCGGCGTCATGCCAGGGAAAGTGTTTATTTCGTTGAGCAGGATTTCGTCATCTTCGGTCAGGAAGAAATCAACTCGGGACAGATCTTTAAGCTTGAGATGCTTGAAGGCTTTGGCGGCCAATTCTCTTATCGTGCCGATTTGGCTTTCCGAGAGATTTTGGGCTTCGATCGCGCAGCTTGCGCCCGAACCTGCGCCGTATTTTTCATCATACGTATAGAACGTGCCGGCTGCCGTAAGGATTTCTCCCGGCTTGGTTGCTATGAGCTCGCCCTTATATTCATAAACGGCTACTTCGAGTTCGCGAGGTTTAACGGCCTTTTCGATAAGCACCTGATCCGAATATCCGAAAGCCTCGTTGATGCTGTCGGAGAGATTGGCAAGGTCGGTAACTTTATAACAGCCGACAGAGGAACCCTGACTTGCGGCTTTAACGAATACAGAACCCCATTTGCGCATTGCCTGATGAGCTTCCGCGTGAGCCGACGGATCGTTTTCGGAGAGGAATACGTATGGCGTATTCGGGATGCCTAGCCCCGACAGCCAAAGTTTTGTGGAAACCTTGTTGAAGCAGAGTTTTGAGCCTTCCGAAGGGCAGCCAAGATACGGAATGCCGAGCATTTCGAGATAGGACTGAATATCGCCTGTTTCTCCGGGGAAACCGTGTATGCATGGGACGGCGTAATCAATTTTTGCAGCTGCAGATCCGTTTATGACAAGCGATCTGTCGCCTGCCAGAAAACATGCTTGTCCGTTGGATGTTACCCAGCCGTTTTTGTGGAGCGTTACCCTCGTAACGGCAAGATTTTCGATTTTTGCTAACTGCTCTTCCAGGAAATTTGCGCTGGTCAGCGAAACTTCGTGCTCGGAACCGTCGCCGCCGCACATAAGCAGAACCTGAATTGTCATGTTGTTCACCGTTTGTTTTTATATGGCAGATTTTTATCTGCAAGATTATACACCTCGGGCGGGACGGCAATTCGCCGACGGTTCAAATCTGGAATTTGTCGCAATTGTTTTAAATTATCGGGAATAGGTTAGACCCGTGACGATGGCGTAAATACACATGCTGCAAGATATGAGTTTTCAGTAGGTCTTGGATTTGAAACGCATAAGAGAATGAGCAGCAAGAACCGATGCAGTTGACGCGGCGGGCGGGGCGATGCAATTTTTGCGTATTTATGAATCGCATTCAGGAAAAAGCAAGGAAATGAGCGAGCAAATACAAAACTGGAGATGAAGAAAGTCCGAATGCTTTAGTTCTATGCAGGAGGAGCTTGTTTTTGGAGAAAATGCTACATTGCGCCGATAGGCGTTTGCCTGTTTCCGGTATTATTCACTCATTTGCGGTTTGGCAAGGCTGGATATGGAAAATTCATATATCGCGCGGCTGTTTAGGTCGATGCTGGCATCCAAAAAGGATGCGGTAGAAGGCGTTTTTAACGCCTTCGTGGATTTTATGCTTGAGAACAGGGATAACCCCGAAATAGTGCCTTCTGAGCTATCCGATATCGTTCCAGCCATTCACAATCTGTATGCCCAAAATGCCCTTGGGGAATTGGCCAACGGAAGAATGTTTATTTCGGACGGCTTTCTTAATTCTGCAGCCTTGCATCTTGCCAATAATTCGTCCGTCATAAACAGCATAGACATCGTATGTTATGGCGGCGGAACCATGGATTTCGTGGTTTCGCACCAGATGGGAAAATTCCTCATCAAAGGCGATGTAATGGAATGCCACCATGACTCAAAATCGTCGCGGCTTCTTTTTTGCATAAACGAGAAAAAAGTGATGAGCGCCGGTCTTAGCCAGATGTTCGCATCGCTGACTAAATCGCTGGCTGTTAAATTTTTGGACAAAACTTTCAATCGGTCGCTTCCTAACGGACTAAGGTTCACATATGCGGCTGACGTGATAACTGTTGATTTCGCGGAATACATTGAAAATCTGCCGTTTAACTACAGGGTCGGCGGAAGAAAAATATCGGACTTCGTGGCGATTGAAAAAGTAGACGTCGTCGAAGGCGGGCTGGAATTGAAATTGAAGTACAACTTAGATGTTTAAAATAGCAAGACCTTTATTGATCGCATCTTTTGCCGCATCCGTGCTGACAGGATGCGTGGTTGAATCGCGCACGCTGAGGGAAGGACCTCCTACGACAATCGAGGATTCTGCCGATTTGTCAAAATCCCTGAAGAATCAGAACATGCCTGGCTATTCGGGAGAGTTTGCCGCGCTTGGCAGCGCTCAGACAGAAGCCATAGTGCTCTCTATCAAGAACGGCGACAGCGAAACGATAAATACCGTTTTGCAGCATCCTAACGATTTTACGCCGCCGGTGCTTCTTGCATTGGCTGATGAGATTATGGTCATGAAGCAGCCGTTTGCCGCTATGTTCTGGCACTACACGGCGCAGCTGCGAGCCAGATCTGATGCCAATAAATCATTGGATCCGACAGTGAAGGATGCGCTTACTCGGCTTAATGCGCACTACGGCCGAGAAGTGGCCAGTTATGCCAAAGAAAATCTGGCAGAACTTAAAATGGCGATGGCCAAGGTTTTTGAGTATGACGAGATCGCGCAGCGGGCATACGATCCGCGCTGGGTTGCGATTTTGGGACAGGATGCTCTGACACAGACAAAAATAGCTTTCGTTCAGCCATCGCAATATGCAGAAATCGACAAGAAAACCCGTGAAGGTTTCAAACTTGGATTCGAAGAAGCTTTGAAGAAAACAAAGGCGAAAATTCAGGCTGCTGAATAATGACCGGGGATTTTTCCTAAGATATGAAATGACGCGCCAGGCGCGTCATTTGTTTTGGGAGCGTGCCGAGCAACATTCGATCCAAGAAAAATGGACGCCAAAGCGTCCATTTTTAATCAGTTTCGCAACCGCGTATTATTCAACGTCATCAGCAATGTCATCGATATCCGCGGCTTTTGCGCGAGACTTGCGAGACTTGCTGCTTACTCGCTCTTCTTCGTCATCTTCTCCGTCGAGAGTATTGAAGTTCAGAGTTGCCGCAACAGGAATGAATTCGCCGGATGGGTTGCCCATATTTTGGTTTTGCTGATCAAGACGGTCGAGAATTTCGCGGGTAATGAGATCTTCTTCGATTTCTCTCAGGGCAATAACGGTCGGTTTATCGTTTTCTTCATCAACGAGAGGCGACTTGCCGCCAGTTGCGATCTGTCTTGCGCGGCGGGCAGCCAAAAGAACGAGATCAAAGCGATTGCCGACTTTCTGGACAGCGTCTTCGACAGTAATGCGAGCCATTTTTAACTCCAATGGATTTCCGGGGGATTGCCCTCGGTGCATAAAAATAGATTATGATTCGCCCAAGGCGAATGATAGTCATAGGATTATATAGATTTTTGATCAAAATGTGAACCCGACCCGCAAGTTATTAAATTAGGGCTTTGAGGATCGGGTATGCGATATTTTCGGGGCCGGGCGCGCTAGATGTTTGAATCTATGAAATGCTGGACCTCAGTTTTTGACATGAGCCCGACGTGTTTTGCGACTACCGAACCGTCTTTAAAGAGCATAATGACCGGAATGTTCATTACGCGGTATTTGGCCGGGATCTCTTCGTTTTTATCAACATTGATCTTGGCAAATTTTACGTCATCGTAGTTCTGCGCTACTTCTTCGAGGATTGTTCCGAGAGCTCTGCACGGTCCGCACCATGTCGCCCAAAAATCGACCAGAATCGGCGTAGCCGAATTGAGGATCTTATCTTCGAAATCTTCATCAAATACTTCAAAGAATTCTGCCATGATAACTTCTCCTAAAAGAATGCCGGCTGCGAAAGTCGCAACAGCTTCAGTCCAATGTTAGCAAATCCAAAATGATTATGTAACTTTTGGAAGTCTTTCGGGAAAAGATTTATGAGCATGAGGTTCAAAGATGCACTTCTTATAAGAAATCATGCCGCGGAATGTATAATCTGAATATATAAACGATAGACGATAAAACCGCTTGCTGCGGACGTGGCAAAACATTCGTAATACGACAATGTCAGAAAAACTTCTTACATCAACGGCGTTTGCCGATACGGGGCTTCATCCCGACGTAGTGACTGCTCTTAACTCATTGGGCTATGAGTATTGTTCTCCGATACAGGCCCAATGCATTCCCGAATTGGTTATGGGACATGACGTGGAAGGTCAGGCTCAAACTGGAACCGGCAAAACGCTGGCTTTCCTGTCAGCGATTTTTCACCACTTGGTCATCGCAAGAGAAGACGGCGATATGGGAGCTCGGGCCTACGCAAAGGCTCTGGTGGTCGCACCGACTCGCGAACTTGCCGTGCAGATTCATGCGGACGCCGAGGCTCTGAATCGCTTTCTCAACTTTAGGCTGGGTCTTGCCTATGGCGGCGAGCCCACGGAAGTACAGGAACGCAAACTAAGGGGTGGCTGCGATTTGCTTATAGGAACGCCAGGCCGTCTCATAGATTTTTTTAAATCCCGGGTAATACACTTCAGTCGGGTTGAAATGGTCGTGCTGGACGAAGCTGACCGTATGTTCGATATGGGATTTATCCGCGACATACGATTCATTCTTAATAGGCTTGCGCCTGCTGAAAACCGCCTGAGCATGCTTTTTTCTGCAACAATGTCTTTCAAGGTTCAGGAGCTTGCATACGAACATATGAGATCTCCGATTCCGATTAAGGTCGAAAGTTCAAGAGGCGTTGTGGCGGACACGGTCGCAGAAGAGATGTTCTATCCGTCAAATGAAGACAAGATGACGCTTCTGCTTACTCTCATAGAAGACGAATGGCCGGACAAAGCCATTGTTTTTGCAAACACCAGAGCGACTGCTGAGCGCATTCAGGCGTATTTGATTGCCGACGGCCATCGTTCAGGACTGCTCATCGGTTCTCTTGAACAGCGGATTAGGCAGCGCACTCTGGATGCATTTGCCGCAGGCGATCTTGATTTTCTCGTGGCCACTGATGTGGCGGCGCGCGGATTGCATATTCCCGATGTTTCTCATGTATTCAACTATGATCTGCCCGAAGACTGCGAAGATTATGTTCACAGAATAGGCAGAACCGGCAGAGCCGGCAAAAGCGGCAAAGCTATAAGTTTTGCCTGCGAGCGTTATGTGATCAACTTAGAGCGAATAGAGGAATACATCGGACATAAAATTCCTGTTTCAAAATATGACCCGAACGCGCTCCTTGACGATATACCCGAAATTTTCATAAAACCGTCCGCTTCGAGGGAATCTGGTCCGAAGAGGCATAACTCAGTCCACGGCGGGGCGAATTCTTCTTTTGGCGGGCGAAACCGCGGATTTGGCAATAGATTCGGCGGACGCAAGGGGTAATGCATGAGCGACTCTCCTTTATTCGGAGCGATTGATCTCGGATCAAACAGTTTTCATATGCTTGTCGTGCGCCAGGTTCACGGCGCCGTTCGCGTGGTTGCCAAGGTCAAGCGCAAAGTGAGACTTGCCTCGGGGCTTGGCCAGGACAACGTATTGTCCAGAGAGGCGATGGAGCGCGGCTGGGATTGCCTCAGGCTGTTTGCCGAACAGCTGCAGGACATTCCTCATGAAAACATCCGCATCGTCGGAACCGCAACCCTTAGGCTTGCCAAGAATGCCGATACTTTTGTTCGCGTTGCCGAGGAAATACTCGGTCACCGGGTAGAGGTTATTTCCGGTCTGGAAGAAGCGGGCACCATTTATCAGGGCGTTTCCTGGACATCAAGCGGCGAAGGCAACCGTCTTGTCATCGATATCGGCGGCGCCAGCACGGAAGTCGTGCTGGGCGACGGACCCGAACTCAAGGTTCTTAACAGTTTGCCGCTTGGCTGCGTCACGTGGCTGAACCGCTATTTTGAGGGAGGCGTCCTTTCTTCGGAAACGTTCGATCAAGCCGTGAATGCGGCGAAAGGCGTTTTTTCCGGAGTTGTCGGGGAATATCTGGGGCATGGCTGGAATACCTGCGTCGGAGCCTCGGGAACGGTTCAGGCGCTTCAGGAAATTATGGTCGCGCAGGGAAAATCCGAGCGCGTGACGATGAACAAGATGATGGCTCTTCGCGACAAAGCCATAGAATGCGGATCGCTTGAAAAGCTCACATTGGAAGGACTGCAGCCTGAGCGTCTTAATGTATTCCCATCGGGGCTAGCGATATTGATGGCTCTTTTTGATGTTTTCGCCATCAATGAGATGACGCTCGCAGGCGGCGCGCTGCGCGAAGGTTTGGTGTACGGCATGATAGCCGCAGCCAACCACACCGACAGGGCTGCGTGCGGCGACGCGCAGACCCGCACGGTCAAAAGCATGATATCCCGATATCAGATCGATGCGCAGCAAGGGCAGCGCGTGCGCGAAACCTGCGTGCAGATTTTTTCTCAGCTGGAAAAACCGTGGAATCTCAGTTCATCTCACGGCGGGAGCATTTTGGCATGGGCTGCCGTTTTGTACGAACTTGGTCTTTGCATCGAATACCGCAGGGCTCCGCAGCATGCGGCATACATTGTCGAAAATATTGACATGCCCGGGTTTACGCCCGATCAGAAGCACCTGCTGTCGGGATTGCTTTTCAATCAAAGGGATGAGTTTAAGCCTGACGTCATGAAACGCCAGCATACTGTGCCGTTTGATGAGGCGATGAATCTTGCGCGCATACTTCGCTTTGCCATCATCTTGTGCACAAGAAGAACGGAAGGAACCATTCCCGATTTCTTTTTTACCGCCAAAGACGGCGAACTCACCGTCAAATTGCCATGCGGATGGCTCGGAACTCATTACCTGAGAGCTTCGGAAATGCTTCAGGAGGCAAAGTGCCAGACTGAGTTCGGTTGGCCGACGAAAGTGCTCGAAGAGTGCATGAGTTAAGATTGGGAAGTTTTCTGAATTTTCCTGATGTTTGCAAACTGCGCAGACAACGCCGTAAATTAGAAAAATGGCCCGGTGATTGGGCCATTTTCGCTGTTTAAGAGTCATAATAGGCTTGCCCAAACAAGCTTCGCCGAAGCCTGCATGCGCAGCAGCTGTCCGTCAGCCATTCAGCATCTTTTCAACCAATTCTCCCGACCATGTTTTTTGGCATTCAATCGAAGCTCTTTCGGCGCGGATGATGGCAGCGAAAGTTTCATAGGCTGTTTCCAGATCGTCGTTTACTATAAGGTAGTCATACTCGCCGTAATGGGATATTTCATTTTTGGCTTTCTGCATGCGGTTCTCGATAACTTCCATGCTGTCCTGCCCGCGTCCAATAAGTCTGTTTCTCAGAACGTCGAGGCTCGGAGGCACGATGAATACTGTTCTGACGGAAGGAACCTGCTCGCGGATTTGTCTTGCTCCCTGCCAGTCAATGTCAAGAAAGACATCCGTTCCCGATTCAAGCTGGCCTTCTACGCCTGCTTTTGATGTTCCGTAATAATTGCCGAACACATTTGCCCATTCGAGAAATCCGCCCTCATCGATGATTTTCTTGAATCCAGGAATGTCGGTGAAATGATAGTGAACTCCGTCGGTTTCTCCTGGGCGCGGGGCTCTTGTCGTGTGAGACACGGAAAAAGCCATAGGGATTTCTTTTCCGAGCCTCTCAAAGAGCATCGAAATAAGGGTTGATTTTCCGGCTCCCGAAGGGGAAGAGATAATAAATAGATTTCCTTTGCCCGCCATGATGTCATGTTCCTTGCTTTGTTTGCCGTTCTCTTGGACAAAATTGTCAAGAGAACGGATTTGTGGATTTTTGTTTCTGTCTGCAATTCAGATTGGCCGAAGCAATCTGAATTTTTATGACGCCGAACATGCCAAACGGCACGCAGACGGCGGCATGCCTGCATTACTCAATGTTCTGTATCTGTTCGCGGATCTGTTCGATGAGCACCTTAAGTTCAATTGCCGAAGCGGTGATTTCTGCGTTGATGGATTTTGATGCCAGCGTGTTGGACTCGCGGTTGAATTCCTGCAAGAGAAAATCGAGTCTTCTGCCGCAGGATCCGCCTTTTTGCAGAATGTTCCTTGCTTCCTTTACGTGTGCGTCGAGCCTGTCGAGTTCTTCTGCGACGTCGAGGCGCTGCGACATCAGAATAATTTCCTGAGCGATCCGTGATTCGTCAATCTGATCTTCTTTGAGAGTCGAAAGGGCATTTCTTAAGCGCGTTGTCTGCCATGCCACGACTTCAGGCAGTTTTGCTCTTACCTTGGCAACTTCCGCTTCGACTCCGTTTAGTTTTTCTTCGATGATGCCGCGCAGTTTTTCGCCTTCTGCCGTCCTGGTGTCTATGAGCTGCAAAAGCGCTCGGCCGAATGTTTCCATGGCAGCTGATGACAGTTCGTCGCGGGATGCATCCGCGTTATCGAGAACTCCGGGCCACTGAAGAATGGAAAGAGGATCGATCAGGGCGCAATTTTCGTGGCCCGCAATGGACTGAACCTGCTTGGCGGCGGCAATCAGCTTGGCAGCCAAAGCTTCATTGACGCTGACTGCCGATTCCTGAATAATCGGTTCAAATTTCAGAAGGACTTCCACCTTGCCTCTGTCAAGATTTTCGCGAAGGGCATTTCTGATGGCTCCTTCGGCATGT
The DNA here is from genome assembly GCA_045628385.1 of Succinivibrionaceae bacterium. GTDB lineage: Bacteria > Pseudomonadota > Gammaproteobacteria > Enterobacterales > Succinivibrionaceae > JAZQPH01. The sequence goes on along the minus strand of JAZQPH010000138.1, from coordinate 6,997 downwards.
CTGAGGCTGTCTGGCAGTTTGATGAACGTTTCGAGATAACGTTGGTTTACGGATCTCAGATCCCAGGAAAACGTTCCGAGAGGGGTCTTTGCTTCGATGCTGGCGCATCCTGTCATGCTGCTTATCATAAATTGTCTCCGAAAAGGCCCTCCCGTCACCTGCTGCGGGAGATGCCGCAGAATCATTTTACATGCATGCCAGCGCAAAGATGCTTTTTTCAGTTCTGTGCCGCGTCACGATCCCGCAATTCAAATTGCGTTCTTGTCTTAGTTTGATGAAGCATAAGCATGCGCGCCATGGCGCTCTTGCTATAATCTCTCGGCGAGACGGCGATACGAGAGCCGCATGGTTAAACATATAGGGGAATGCCCCGCGGAGCAAAAAATGCAGGATTATCAGAGAGAGTTCATCGAGCTTGCCATCAGAAACAATGTTCTACGTTTTGGCGAGTTCAAATTGAAATCGGGACGCATAAGCCCATATTTTTTCAATGCCGCGCTTTTCTGTTCCGGCGCCGATCTTTCTGATTTGGGACGTCTCTACGCGGCTGCCATAGCCGAATCAGGCATCGAATTCGATATGGTTTTTGGTCCTGCGTACAAAGGAATCCCGCTTTCTACCGTGGCAGCCGTAAAACTTCATGATTGCCACGGCATAAGCAAGCCGTGGAGCTGCAACCGCAAAGAAGCAAAAGATCACGGCGAAGGCGGCACGATTATAGGAAGCAAGCTTCAGGGCAAAGTTCTCGTCATCGACGACGTGATTACGGCAGGAACCGCTATCCGCGAATCCATGGGAATAATCTCGGGAGCAGGCGCTGAACTTGCGGGCGTTGCCGTTGCTCTTGATCGTATGGAAAGAGGACAGGGAGAACTTTCCGCCATACAGGAAATCAAGAAAGAATATGGCATTTCGGTCATATCAATCATTACCCTCAACGATCTCATCGAGTTCTTGCGCACGAATCCTGATTTTAAAGAGCATCTACCTGCGGTTGAAGCATACCGCGAACAATATGGCGTAAAGGCCTGATAAGCCCGCTTCGCAAGCTAAAAGAGACTGGAGGAGAAATGACGACGAGAAGGATTCTGATTACCGGGCTGAACGGCACTGTTGCGCCCAAAGTCGCCAAAGAGGCAGAAAACCGCGGATACGACGTCATAGCCTGGCCGCGAAAACTCGTTAATCCCGAGAACAGATCGGAAGCGGAGTTGTTTCTTTCGCGAATGAATCTGGATGCCATCGTTCACATGGCATGCGGAGCCGAGTCATGGGCCGAAACGATCTCGCATTTTGCAGGATATAAAAAGATACCGATGGTGTTTGCAAGTTCGGTCATGGTGTTCGGGGACCGGCGCAACGGCCCATTTGTTACAAGCGACGAACCTGACGGCGAATCGGATTACGGGCGATATAAAGTACGGTGCGAGCAGGCTGTCAGAAATGCAAACAGCCGTAGCTGCATCATCCGCATGGGCTGGCAGATTTGCGAGGACGGCGTCGGCAACAATATGGTCGCTTATCTTGACAAGGAACAGAAAGAACACGGGCGGATCATGTGTTCCGATTCTTGGATTCCGGCCTGCGGCTATATGGAAGATTCCGCAAGAACGATCATGAAGTGCATTGACGAGCGCTGGTACGGGTTATTTCATATGGACGGCAATTGCGAAGACGGCTATTCTTTCGCAAGAATCGTCAAATATCTGAATGCCAAAATGAATAGGCGGTGGAATATCGTGACCCATAATGATTACAGGCACGATCAGCGTTTAAGAGACAGCTATCTGCCGGTTTTCCGAAACTCAGTGCATTGGGATTGACGCAGAATCTGAATATACGTTTGCCGAAACCTTTTGGCATAAGTATAAAAAAAGCCCCAAAATTTTGGGGCTTTTTTTATTGAGGTGCCGTGTCAGGATTATTCCTTGATAATTACCGGAACCTTGATGTTGTTGGCGCGAAGCGCATTCGTTACGCTTTCGTTGAAAGAACCGGCAACTGCCCAATAATCAGCAGTATTGGTCCACATTCTTACCTGAAGATTGAGGCTTGAAGGTGCCAGATCGGCAACGACGATGGCGATGCCCTTGTCCTTGAGCACGCCAGGGGTCTGATCGGCAACTTCCTGAAGGATTTTCTGTACTTTAGGAAGATCTGCTTCGTAGGTTACGCGGACTGTTACGTCAACGCGGCGTTCAGGCATTCTTGCGAAGTTGGTGATATTGCCGTTCAGAATCGAACTGTTTGGAACAATGATGACCTTATTGTCGTTGGTCAGCAAAGTAGTCGTGAAAATGCTGATTTCGGAAACATTTCCTTCGACGCCAGCTGCGTTAATGTATTCGCCTTTCTTGATAGGGCGGAAGGCGATGAGCAGGAATCCTGCGGCAAAGTTTGACAAAGAACCCTGAAGAGCCAAGCCGATTGCCAAGCCTGCGGCACCGATGATGGCGACAAAGGATGTTGTCTGGATGCCGAGATTGTTGAGAGAGGCCACTACCACAAAAGCAATCAACGCATACTTCACGATTTCGCTGATAAAGTGGACGATAGTAATTTCGGCTTTGTTCTTGGTGAGGAATTTCTCAAGAAGCTTTGCAAAGAACCTGGCGCAGATCCAGCCTACGATGAGGATGACAAGAGAAACGGCTGCATTGATAGAATAGTCGATAATCATGCCTTGGTTGGCTTCCCACCACTTTGTGAGCATATTGATCTGCTGGGTGGCGACTTCGGTAACAGAATTAGCGTCTGCCATGTTAAAAATCTCCAATTATGGATTGCTGAAAAACTGTGTCCGCGCGGATCATTTGGTACCGGTATGACCGAATCCGCCTTCGCCGCGTTCGCTTGCCGCAAATTCGTCTACCTTGTTCAGGGAGACTCTTATGACGGGGAGAAAAACCAGCTGAGCAATTCTGTCGCCTGCGGCTACCGTGAAATCTTGAGAACTTCTGTTCCAGAGGGACACCATGAGCGGCCCCTGATAGTCGGAGTCGATGAGACCAACGAGATTTCCGAGCACGATGCCGTGCTTATGACCCAGTCCGGACCTCGGAAGTATTGTAGCACAAAGGGTTGGATCCCCCATGTGAACGGCCATTCCCGTTGGAATGAGCACCGTTTCGCCCGCTTTTACGGTGATGCTTGATTCCGGAATCATCGCTCTTAAATCAATGCCGGCAGAGCCTTCAGTCGCATATGCGGGCATCGGGAATTCGGAACCCAATCTTGGATCGAGTATTTTTACGTCTACTTGCTGCATTTTATATATTCCATGTTGCTTGAATTTATTCTTGGCGATGCTAAGAAACTATGCTTCCGCAGGTTTAATTTTTTCTGCTATGCGGGCAATGATGGCATCGGCAATTTCCCGTTTGCTCATGAGCGGCAGCGCATCTTCGCATCCTGAATCGTCGATGACGGTGACGCAGTTGTTGTCAGAGCCGAATCCCGCATCGGTTCTTGATACGTCATTTGCAACGATCATGTTGAGTTTTTTGGCTTTGAGCTTGCTTCTTGCATAGCCCAATACATTCTGCGTTTCGGCAGCGAAACCGACCACGTACGGGCCGCCGAGACTTGCGACGGAAGCAATAATGTCAGGGTTCTTGGTCATAACCAATTTGACCGTTTCTTCGCCGTCTTCCTTTTTGATTTTGTTGGGAGCTACTTTAAGCGGCCTGAAATCGGCAACCGCGGCGCATCCGATGAAACATGACGCTTGCTTTGCAGCGGTCCACGAGGCATCGAGCATTTCGGCGGCCGTTTTTACTTTGATGAGTTCGGCGCCTGCGGGAGCTTTTAGCGCGACGGGACCCGAGATAAGTTTTACCCTGAAACCCGCTGCCAATGCCGCTTCTGCCAGGGCATAGCCCATTTTGCCCGAACTGCGGTTAGTCAGACATCTTACGGGGTCAAGCGGTTCTTCCGTCGGGCCCGCGGTGATAACAAACAGTCTTCCGTCTTTTGGCGGATTTGCCGCGGCAACGGCCGTATCGAGAATTTCTTCGGGTTCGAGCATTCTTCCCGCGCCTGTGTCGCCGCAAGCCTGGCTGCCTACGCCTGGTCCCGCAATAATAAACCCGCGTTCGCGCAAAATTTTGATATTGCATTGGGTGGCGGCATTGGACCACATGCCCTCATTCATGGCAGGAGCCATGATTATTGGGCATTTGGCCGCAAGAAGTACTGAAGTAAGAAGGTTGTCTGCGATGCCGTGAGCCGCCTTTGCAATCGTATTGGCGGTTGCAGGGGCAACCACGATAAGGTCGGCGTTTTTGGCATAACCTATGTGTTTTATTCCGGGCTCAAATTGACCGATGCCCGGCTCCTTTCCCGTGAGCGAGGATATTGTCAGCGGCGTTATGAACTCCGTCGCATGAGGCGTCATGACCGCATCGACAATTGCGCCTTCTTTTGCAAGGAGCCTGATGAGCGAGCAGGTCTTGTAGGCTGCGATGCCGCCCGTGATTCCGACAAGCACTCTTTTGCCCTGAAGCGAACGCATGTATTTCTCCTGTTGCTGACCGATTGACAGCATTATATGGGCATAGGGTCGCAAATGCGCAGATCGATTTGCTCGTAAAGGCATAAAAGAACAGGCATATGAAGGAATGGACTGGCAACCGAAGCCATATTCCGATCAAATCGATCTGATTGCGCCGATCGATCGGATATAATGCGCCCGAAATATTTACAGGGGCAATAAAAATGGCCGCGCGGGCGGCGATCGGCGGTGTTTGGGCTGCCAACGATCGCGATCACGTTTTTTTCTTTTATTTGAAAATCGTTGTGCTATAATGTAGCGGTTTTTTATGCCTTGGGCTAAATCCGAAAGCCGAGACGGCGTCCCAAAATGGGGCGGAATCGAGCGCGGAGGCGCCGAATAACAATTTGGAGTAAAACAAATGACAAGAAGATGTCAGGTTACCGGCAAGCTTCCTGCGACCGGCAACAACCGTTCCCATGCGAAGAATGCGACCCGCCGTCGCTTCCTTCCTAACCTTCACTTCCACCGCTTCTGGGTTGAAAGCGAAAAGCGTTTCGTACGTCTCCGCGTTTCTGCTCAGGGTATGCGCACCATCGACAAGCGCGGCATTGATGCAGTTCTTGCCGATCTCCGCGCTGCTGGCGAGAAAATTTAAGGAGATATAGAAAATGGCTAAGACTGGTCGCGAGAAGATCCGTTTGAACTCGTCCGCTGGCACGGGTCACTTCTACACCACCACCAAGAACAAGCGCACGATGACCGAAAAGCTTGAACTTACCAAGTATGATCCGGTTGTTCGCAAGCACGTTGTCTACAAAGAAGGCAAGATCAAGTAATTTGCTTGTTCGAATCGATTATCAGAAGGCAGCCAAGGCTGCCTTTTTTGTTATGACGGATAAGTTATCAAAGGAGCTGGTATGCCGGAACTTCCTGAAGTTGAGGTAACGTGCCGCGGCATGCGTCCACGCTTGGTGGGCAGGACCATAAATAAAGTCAGAATTTTCGAAAAAAGACTGAGGTTGCCCGTTACCGACGAAATTGCAAATGCTGAGGGAAGAAAAGTCGTTGCCATAGATCGAAGGGCCAAATTCATTATCGTTTCCGCAGGAGACGACTGCTGGATTACCATTCATCTCGGGATGACCGGCCATATACGTTTTGTAGAGCATGACGCCCCGCTTCAAAAGCACGATCATGCCGTATTCTGTTTATCCGACGGTTTTGAGATGCGCTATAACGATCCGCGAAGATTCGGGCTGATAGCATGGACGGTCGGCGATCCCCGCATATGTCTGCCAATGGTCGCAAAAATGGGACCGGAACCGCTCTCAGAGGAGTTTTCAGCGACAGTTCTTTGGGAAAATCTGCAAAGATCCAAAAAGAAACCGATAAAAACAGCGCTCATGGACAATTCAGTCGTAGTCGGCGTCGGCAACATCTACGCAAGCGAAACCTTGTTTGCGTCTGGCATAAGTCCTGATCGCAAAGCTGGGGATATATCTTTGCCAGAAGCAGAAGTCTTGGTCGCCAACATCAAGTCGATTCTGAAAAAATCAATCGAATCGGGCGGAACGACCATAAGAGATTTTTCTGGAGCCGACGGAAAACCCGGCTACTACGTGCGCGAACTTTCCGTTTATGGACATGAAGGCGAGCCGTGCCTTAAGTGCAGAAATCCGATTGCATCGGCAAAGCACGCGGGGCGCAGCACTTATTATTGCCCGCATTGCCAGCATTAATCTAGAAAGGACGCAGCGGCGTCCTTTCTAGATTGTATTCTCGGATCAGTCTTTTTTGGCAAGAGCCAGTCTTTCGGCTATGGCTTTGGGCACATACAGAAGCGGATCCGCTCCGCCTGCTATCGCGGCCTTTGCAAGGGTCGATGATAAAAATGACCTCGTAGGTTCAGCCGGCAGATAGATGGCGTCAATCTTCGGATGAAGGGTTCTGTACATCTGGAATAATTTCCATTCATACTCAAAATCTTTGCCGTCGCGCAGACCGCGCACGATAAGGTCTATGCCGTGCTCTTTCATATAAATCGGCGTCAGGCTGTCTAGTCTTGCGACTTCTACTCTCGGTTCGTCAGAGAATTGAGCTTTTATCGCTTCGAGCCTTTCCTCGGGCGAAAGCATTGGATATTTGGCTCCGTTGTCGCCGACTGCTATGACCAATCGATCGACAATATTGAGAACTCTGCGCGCCACATCGAGATGACCGAGAGTAAATGGATCGAATGATCCCGGAAATAGAGCGGTTTTGGCTGTCATTTTGGCTCCGTGTCGGCAGCTGGCGGCTTTCTTATGATGCATTCGTAAAAGTCGCCGTTTTTATGGCTAAATTCTAGTGCGTATCCGAGATGTTGGCAAAGGTTTGCTGCATCTCTCGGCGTTGCGGGATCGTCGCCCGTTGCTCTCAGAGCTTGCCCCGGGGCAAGTTTTCTAAGTTCCCGTCTTATAATCATGAGCGGTTCCGGGCATCTTAGTCCCGTGGTGTCGACTG
>JAZQPH010000137.1:0-25919 GCA_045628385.1 Succinivibrionaceae bacterium | reverse complement strand
GTATAGGGAGGTGCAGGCAATTTCGGCATCGTCGGGGTGGGGGGCAAAAATAAGATTAATTCCTGCGTCCGGCGAGTCTTTTGCGTATGAGAGTAGATACGCTTCATCGGCTAGCGAACAAAATTTGGATTTTATTGAAACTGATGCGGAATCATCCGGCAGCAGATCGCTGAGATCGATTCCGATATATCCGTCGCAGGGTCTTCTGATGACATGTTCTCTAGAGATCTTGCCGTTTATAAGCACCAAGGCTTTGGCTTCAAGGAATTTGGGGATAATGCCGCTCGCTTTTGCTTTTACAAGCAAAAGGTGGCTCATGCCGGATGGCAGCTGCTTGCCCGGGATAACGAACGGCTGTTTTAAAGCAATCTTATGGTCAGAACCTAAATTGAACGGGAGATTGTCCATGGTAATTCCTGAGCTATGCCGAAATGCATATTGACTGATCAGGCGCGCTACTGTTCTGAGATTCCGAAAGCTTTTTGCGGCGCGCCAGAAGAATGCGGCAATTATTCAAGCGGCTCGTCTGCGCCGAGCAGTTTGATGAGCCTTTCGGCTCCTGCCGAAGCATCAAATTTTTTCCACATCGATTCGTCAACCTTATAAGGGCGGGCGAGCACTTCGTTGATTTTCTTGGCAAACGCTGACGGATCTCGGGGGGTGATGGCTCCTGACAGGATTTGTCCCTGCATAATTTCCTTCATTCCGCCTTCTGCATCCATGGCTACCACCGGAACACCGAGGCAAAGTGCTTCGAGAAATACCATTCCGAATCCTTCTCGGACGCTGGCGTGCGCAAGAAGCCTTGCGTTCTTAATATACGGATACGGATTTGACTGTTCGCCGACGAAAATTACGCGATCGGCCACGGCTCTGGCCTCGGCCTCGCGCTCGAGAACATCTCTGAACGGACCGTCTCCTACGACGACGAGTTTTGTGTCATTGGGAATCAATGACATGGCGCTGATAATCTGAGATACGCACTTTGACTTAATCAGCCTGCCGACCGAGACTATATAGCGTTCCGGAAGCGCCGGCACATGCTCTTCAGCCATCTTCCTGACTCTTTCCGAATCAATCAGATTTTGAAATGTCGCAGCCACGCAATCAATGCCGGCACGCTTGCAGATGTTCTCAAGCTCGCTCTTTAGCGCATCGGAAACGCATACGAACATATGTCCGAAATATGCGGATTTGTTGAGAGTTTTTGCAAACCACCCTTTGTGTTCAAATGGCTTTCCGTCTATGAAAAATGCAAATCGGTTCCCTCTTAGATCGTTTAACAGAGAGAAAGCTCCTTGTCCTCTGACGATTATGAGATCAAATTTTCCGTCGCTGTCCTCAATATCGGCCAGTTTTCGCAAAAATGCCGCAGTATAGGCATGAGAGCTGGCGATATCCGCCGACCCTTTTCCCATGATTATCGATTTTGCGTGCGCCAGCGCATATGACAACAGTCCTTTCGGGGATTTTAGAATGGTGTTTCTGAGGTTTAGAGCGTATTTTTTGATTCCGTCCTCGGGCTCAAGTTCGCCGAGGCTCGGTTTTAGAACGGCGATCGACGCGTCGTGGCCGGCCATGCTGAACGCTCTTGCAAGCGTCAGCGTCTGGGTTTGCAGGCCGCCCATGTTAAGCTTGCGCACTACGATCAAAACACGCATCGTTTCCTCCGATTTACAAATTTTAAGCCCGGTGAGCCAAGACAAAAGAAGCGGCATCCGAGTCTGCCGCTTCCGTTATTCATCAGGTTTTTCTGAATTTATCAGTCACCTTTGGCGGCTTTTTTGCGGCAGCATTTTTTTTCAGTTCCCGCATCCGCAGCCTGCGTTGCTTCGGTGCATTGGGCAGCGTTTACGGCAGCTCCGATTATGCCGGCCTGGTTCAGCGTTGTCGCCGGTGTTATCTTTGTATGAAGCGAGAATTCATCGCTGAATTTTGCGAAATTCTTGCTCGCGCCGCCGCCGATAATAAATAAATCAGGATTGAACAGAAATTCAAGAGCATTGAGATATCTGCCGAATCTTCGGCCAAATTTTCCCCAGCCGAGCTCATTTTCCGTGCGGACGCGTTCTGAACAGTAATGTTCGGCTTTGACGATTTTGTTTTCCTTGACCTGAATGAGCAAGTGTCCGAGTTCGGTATTTGGATGAAGTTTGCCATCGACAAAAACTGCCGAACCGATGCCAGTGCCGATGGTCAGCATCATAACGATGCCTTTGACGTCTTTTCCAGCGCCGAAACGCATTTCCGTTATTCCTGCGGCGTCTGCGTCATTGATGACGTAGCAAGGGCAGCCCGTGACTTTGGTAAACAATTCGTCTACTGGGGTATTGATCCAAGATTTGTCGATGTTAGCTGCCGAGTAAGCCACGCCGTGGTGAATGGTTGCAGGAAATCCGCAGCCGATCGGTCCCTTCCAGGCAAAGTGATCAACGAGCGCTTTGAGAGTTGCGGCCACTGCTTCCGGGGTAGCAGGTTTCGGTGTTTCAATTCTTTTGCGTTCAGAAAGAAGAATTCCTTCGTCGGTGTCAACGATTGCGCCTTTGATGCCCGTGCCGCCGATATCTACTCCGAGGATTTGCATGGTTGCCCCCTATTGATTGCAAGTTTTCCCTATCATGGCAAACAAACTAGCTTTTCTGTGTGACGCGCCGTGTGTTTTGACAGACAATTAATTCTGTTACCTTACATTTTTCGTAAATAGCGCAGAGCTTATTGTTCTTGTTTGCGTTTCATGATGGCAATCTGGGCATCGACCAGTTCAGAAATTTTGCCTTCAAGCGAAGATGCTGCTTCGATAAGTTCGCCGATCCCTGAGTTGAACGCGGCGATTACGGAGTTGCGCATCATCCTTTCATAGCCTACCCGCATGGCCTGCGTTCCCGTAAATTTCGCGCGAAATGACGCTTCGTCATGAGCAAGCATATTCTTGATTTCCAAATCGGAATCGCCGAAGCGGCAGGCAAAATCGGGATGAAAGTTTTTCGGAGCCCTGCGGTTGTATGGGCAGCAGTCTTGGCAGGCATCGCATCCCGATACCCTGTTGCCCATGAGTGCGGCAATGTCTTTGGGAATCGGGCCGTCGAGTTCAAACGTAAGATACGATATGCAGCGGGCGGCATCGATATTTCTGCCTGCGAGAATTGCGCCTGTCGGGCATGATTTTACGCACCGATCGCAGGCTCCGCAGGGATCCCGTGCCTTCAGAAGTCTCTCATACTCTTCTTCGTCTGCTGGAGGTATTGACGTTGGGTACAGTTTCATGTCCGTGATGATTTCGCCGAGGCAGAACCTTGAGCCGAGGGTTTTGTCGACAATGAGAGAGTTTTTGCCGATTCCTCCCAATCCCGACACAAAACCGTGACCTTTTTCTATGATGGGGCAGCTGTCGGCAAAGGTGCGGAAATTGTGCCCGGGATAAGCCGAGTCGATGAGTTTGACGAGTTCTGTCAGACGCTTTTTTACGGTCTTGTGGTAATCGCGGCCGAGGGAACTTACGGAGAACCGCACATGCCCGCCGTCAGAGGAGAGCGAATAGCCTGGATTGCATGCAAGAGCCAGAGAAATTATGCTGACGGCGCCCGGCAAAATAAGATCGGGATTTTTGTTTGCGGGAAGGTAATGTCTTAAAAAGTCGAGATCGGCGGTCAGACCGCGTTCGATGCGCGATTCGTGTTCGGCAAGAAGCGGTTCGGGCAAGACGGCGTGGCTGATGCCGAATGCGGAAAATCCTGCCTTAACGGCCAATTTGCCGATTTCTGCCGTTAATAGTTCCGGATCTGGCGCGTTGCCGCAGTTTGTCTCTAGCATAAAGGTTCCATAACCGTCCGATGTGTTAATGGGATCTCGCGATTCTCGCCAATCATTCTATAAAATTTGGGAAATGCAAATGAACATACCGATGTTCCTAAATGATATCAGCGCGGGGGATGCATGCTGCAAGAAATAAAAAAAAGCTGGAAATGTTCCTATGTAAGGCATTTGGAAGAAAAGTTTGCGGATGCATCGCCTAGATTGATGGAAAGAGCCGGGGAGGCTCTGTGCAGGAAAATATTGTCAACGGCACCCAGCGGGGCATGCATTCTTATCGTATGCGGTTCGGGCAATAACGGCGGCGACGGTTACGATCTTGCCGCAAAACTGTCATCTTCGGCCAAAGCATCAGATTACAGCATAGCCTGCGCGAAACTGTCGGCGGGCAAGCCAAAGACCAAAGACGCGGCGATTTCGTATGAAATGTGCCTAACAAAGGGCGTACGCATGCTGGAACCTGAACTTGCCTTTCACGGCTTTGCCGAAGATGCGCTCGCATCCCAAGTTCCGCTGTTTGTCATGGATGCCGTTTTGGGAATCGGAATCAATGATGCCCCGCGCGGAATAGCCATGGATGCTATCGAAAAAATCAACGAATTGTCGTCGCGCGGCGCGTACGTAATAGGCGTCGACATACCTTCCGGGCTGAATGCCGATACAGGTTTTGCTCCCGGCGTCTGCGTGCGCTGCGATGAGACAATTACGTTTATTCGGGCAAAGCCAGGGCTGTTTACAGGATTTGGTCCAGAGGTGTCGGGACGCGTGACGCTTGACGATCTGGGAATCGGAGACGATCACTTTTCGAATGAACCGCCTGTATGCATGAGTTCGTTTGCCTCCGAATCGGCAAACCTTCCCGTTCGCAGAAAAACTGCGCATAAGGGTGATTCCGGCAAGTGCGCGCTTGTCGGCGGCGGTCCCGGCATGCCCGGCGCGATAATTATGGCAGCCGGCGCAGCTTTGAGAACGGGAGCGGGACTTACAAAACTGATTTCGATCGGCGACACTTTGGCCCCCGCCGTGGCAAGACATCCTGAACTCATGGTCTGCAATGCCTGGGAAGACACGGATGCCGCAAGAGCTGCCGCAAAATGGTCCGATTGCGGCGCAATCGGACCCGGGCTTGGAAAATCATCATGGGCCAAAAAGGTTTTTGATGCGTTCGCTTATTCTGCCAAACGTCTTATAGCCGACGCCGACGCTCTGTCATTTTTGCCAAAAGGCGGTTTGGGGATTCCGCTTATCATAACTCCGCATCCAGGAGAGGCAGCGGGTCTTTTGGAATGCGGGATCGAGGAAATATTAAAAGACAGAATCGGCGCCGCCAAAGAAATCAGCTGCAGGTATTCCGCGTCGGTTCTCTTAAAAGGCGCAGGCACCGTGGCAGCCGACGGAGATGCCGCAAGCATCGTGAATGAAGGTTGCGAGGCGCTTGCCGTCGGCGGTTCGGGAGACGTTCTGACAGGCATTTTGTGCGCGCTTTGGGCCGCGAGACCGGATCTTGACGCTTACTCAGTTGCCAAACTCGGAGCGGCGCTGCATGGCAGGGCCGGTTTCAATGCGGCTAAAGGTTGTCCGATCGGCATGCTTCCGACCGATCTCTATCTGGAAATAAGGAACTTGATCAACCAAAGAACATAAAATTCGTCATAATATGGCAGGTTGATCAATTGTTGGTTTTTCGGAGGTAATGGCCATGCCCGAATGGAGAGGACATCTGGCAGATGAAACGTCTACCGAGCGCTTGGGCGCTTTTGTGTCCAAACTCTGCAAAGGCGGCGATGTCATCTACCTTGAGGGCGATTTGGGCGCTGGAAAAACCACATTCACCCGCGGATTTTTAAGAAGTCGCGGATATGATGGAACGGTAAAGAGTCCGACATACTCCCTTGTCGAAACCTATGAACTCAGCGGCGTGACGGTGCATCATTTTGATCTGTACCGCCTTATTGACCCTGAAGAATTAGAATTTATGGGAATAAGAGATTACTTTGCCGATAGCACGATTTGCCTTCTGGAATGGCCGGACAAAGGCGTAGGGCGCATTCCGAATCCGTCGGCAATCGTCAAAATAGTCTATGACGGCAGCGAGCGCGAATATTGCGTATCTTCCGATCTTGAGTCCTTCGATGTCGCCGGAGGAAATCCGTGAAAAAACTGGCTACGGCGCTTATCGCCGCAATGTCCGCATTATGCATGTCCGAATCCGCATGTGCAAATGAGCTTCTGCAGGTGCGCGCCACGGTTCAGTCTGACAAAACCAGAATAGTTTTTGATTTTTCTTCAAAACCGCAGTTTTCGCTGTCGGCAGGCGATAAATTTTCTCCCGTCATCGAATTTGACAATGTCGCGACCAAAGCATCGCTTCCTCTCCCGCCTGGAAAAAAATTCGGTCCGGTAATTCAAACCGTGTCGGCGAGCAGAGACGGCGACTCGGTTGTGTACTCCTTCAGTCTCAATTACGACGTGCAGCCGCGAATCGGCCAGCTTCCTCCTACCGGAAATTACAAGAATTACCGTGTTTACATGGATATTTCGAATGCCGATCTGGCTCGGCACGAGAAGAAAGGCGATGCCGCAGCGAAGATTGCGGCGGCGCCGAAGGAAGATAAGGCATCAGGGCTTCGTTCGCTCACTCCCGCAGAGGCGGCAAAACTAAAGGAAGCGCAATCTGAGAATAACCGTCTTGCGCTTGAAAAGAGCATGTCTTCTTCTGGGAAAAAGCCACAGGAGCAAAGCGGGTCGGGAAATAAGAAAGTAAGCGCAAATCCTGATGATTCCAAAAAATCTGATTCAGGTGAACGTCAGGGCATTTGGTACGCCGATGACAAATCTTCGGGAAAGGGGGAAACCGCCCAAGCCAAGCCAGTGCCAGCAAAAGGCGCCGACAAACAGAACGGCGCTGGCGTAAAAGCGCAGGACAAGCCTTCCGGCAAACCTGACAAAGCCGCCCAGACTGCCAAGACTCCTGCTGAGCAGGAAAAGAATGATCGTCAAAGCAAGCCTACGCAGCAGGGCGAACGTGGCGGCGTGGATCCTTCAACGGCATTGAAGCCTCTTCCCGGGGTGAAGACTCCCGGCGGTTCGGGAAAAGATTCCAAAAAAGAACCGGCAAAAGCGGCGTCAGGTGATTCAAAAAAACAACAGACTCCTGCCAAGCAATGCAAACGCAGAGTTGTCGTCATCGCAATCGATGCGGGGCATGGAGGCAAAGATCCTGGTGCCATCGGACCAGGCAAAACTTCGGAAAAATCTGTCACCTTGGGCATTGCGAAGCATCTTAGAAAGATTCTTGCCGACGCTCCTGGACTCAAACCGGTGATGACGCGTTCAGGAGACGTTTTTATTGATTTGAACAGGCGAAGCGAAATTGCCAGAAAAAACAATGCCGACTTTTTGATTTCGATTCATGCGGATGCGGCGCTGAATCCCGATGCCAGGGGCGCTTCAGTGCTTGTTCTCAACAATGACCGAGCCGGCCGTGAAAACCGCAAAATGCAGCACAGCACCGACAAGCATGATTCGCTTTTGAGCGGCGCGGGCGAGGTGCTCGAGGAAACTGCGGCCAACGGCGAAGGCAATATTTACATGCAGAGCATGATAATCGAACTGACTTCCGGAAAATCACGCGATGCAGGATATGACCTTGCAAACAGAATAATCAAAAATCTCTCGGGATTTGCCAGAATGCATAAAGCCAAACCTGACGAGAGGTCGCTTGCGGTTCTTAAAGCTCCGGATATTCCTTCAATACTTATCGAGACGGGTTTCGTATCCAACAAGGAAGAAGAAAAATTGCTGAAGTCGGATGCTTATCAGAAGAAAATTGCTTCAGCCGTATACCGAGCTTTGAAATCTCATCTTGAAAATCCTAAGTATCAGATCGGCGAGCGCTGCGATTGACGGTTTCGGGAGACAAAGATACACATGCCGATTAAAAAGTTGCCTCCTTTGGTAGCAAATCAGATTGCGGCCGGCGAAGTTGTCGAGAGGCCGGCGTCAGTTATTAAAGAACTTGCTGAGAATTCTTTGGACGCCGCGGCTGACAAAATCGAAATAGAACTTACGGAGGGCGGCAGAAAGTCAATATTGATCCGAGACAACGGCTTCGGCATAGCCAAAAACGATTTGGCGCTGGCGCTTGAACGCCATGCCACGTCGAAAATTGAAAACATCGACGATTTGGATGACCTTTCAAGTTTCGGTTTCAGAGGAGAAGCTCTCGCATCCATAGCATCGGTCGCGCGAGTGACGCTTACCAGCAGGCAGCAGGGATGCGGCGAGGCTTGGCAGATTGCAGCCGCCGGATCGGCCGATGTGTCTGAACTTGTTCCAGCCTCCCATCCTCAGGGCACGTCTGTGCTTGTCGAGGATATCTTTTTCAATACGCCTGCAAGAAGGCGGTTTCTTCGCTCTGTCGGCGTAGAGCAGCAGCATGCGGTAGATGCATTCAGGCGCATGGCTCTGTCAAGGTTCGATGCGTCTTTCAAACTGACGGCCAACGGAAAAATTCTTTATAACCTTCCTGCAGCCAAATCTGATGAAGATCGCTTGGCCAGGGTTGGAAAACTTTTGGGCGGGACGTTTGCGCAGCAGGCGTGGCGCATTGATTTTGACAAAGGATCTGTAAGGATTTGGGGATGGGTGACGGAAGCTCCCGAAATCGGCAGGTCTTCATCTCCGCAGCAGCATATATTTATTAATGGGCGCCCGGTCAAGGACAAAACGTTGGCGCATGCCATGAAGCAGGCATACTCTGAAATATACGGAAGAGACGTCAGTCCCGATTATCTTCTGTATCTGGAAATGAATCCTTCCGAGGTGGATGTCAACGTTCATCCGACAAAACATGAGGTGCGTTTCGGAGAGCCAAGGCTCATGCACGATCTGCTCCTTACGGCTGTGCATTCGGTGTTCGTGCAGCGCGGAAAATCCTTCGCTATGGTTGCGGGGACTCATTCATACGGCAGCATAGACGATTCGGGCAGCGGCGATGAAAACAGCGGCGCTGAGGAATTTGCTCTGGTTCCCGATTATGAGTCGCCCGCATCCGCATTGGCCCCAGCAGGAGACTCTTTTGCCGAAGGACTTGATGAATATGCGGGAAATCCTGGAAACGGGAATTCTTTTGCCTCGGCGCACCAGCACTCGAGATCATGGGGCGGGGGATTAATAAGGCAGCCAAAATACGGCACGGCTCTGACTTCTGCTGAAAGGCGGATGGACGAAGCGTACCGGAACTATTTGGTTCAGCAAAAAAATAAAAGAAACGAAGCTTCTTTTGAAAATGGCCCGTCAGAGTATTCTTCGGAAGCTGACCGCGGCGAGCTGTGTCCGTCTGCAGGCATTTCTCAGGGGGGCGAAAATTCCTGTCAAACGTGTCTTTGCGCCGGCCGCTTTAAAATATTGCTGCAAAATGCATGCGGCGTTTATGCAGTGGATATAAAGACCCTGACCGACATATGCTGTTCCGAGAGTCTTGGCTGCGAGACTTCAATTCTGCTCGTGCCGATGAAGTTCTCCGTGACTCCAAGTCAGGCCTCTTTTATTAAATCCCGCGAGAACGATTTTGAAAACTTGGGCTTCAAGATGATTGCGGGGCCGGGACCGTCTTTTCGTCTATTGGGCGTGCCCAAGATTTTAAGAGGGGCTGATTTGGGGTCGTTTGCAAACTGCCTGCTCGAAGGCATCGGCGAAATGCCGCAAGGAGATCTTTCTTTGCGGCAAGTCATTGCGGACGCGATGGCGAAAACATGCGCAATGAACGAAGAATATCTTAAAAATCGCGCCTCATGCCTGACCCAAAGAGAATTGGATTCGGAACCAGGGCTTGCCGAAAAAATTTCGTGGGATGAGATATTGTCGCTTCTGGAGGCCCGCAGAGATGAGTGATTCATGGCCTGCCATCGTGTGTCTTTCGGGGCCTACCGCCTGCGGCAAAACGGCTCTTTCCATCGAAGTCGCAAAGTCAGTCGGTGCCGAAATAATAAGCGTCGATTCGGCTCTTATATATAAAGGCATGGATATCGGCACGGCAAAACCAGACAAAGATGAAATGTCGGGAATAGCGCATCACCTGATAGACATAAAAAATCCTGATGAGCCGTATTCGGCAGCCGATTTCAGAAATGATGCCCTGAGGCTGATTCGGGAGATTGCGGCAAGAGGCTCGATGCCTCTTCTGGTCGGCGGAACGATGCTCTACTTAAAAGCGCTATTGGAAGGAATTTCCGATCTCCCGCAGTCTGATCCCGCCGTTCGGGAAAGGCTCACCAAAGAGGCTGCCGATTTGGGCATTCCTTCATTGCATGCAAGGCTGAAAGATGTTGATCCCGTGTCATGGGAGCGAATCAAACCAAATGATGCCCAGCGGACGCTTAGGGCGCTCGAGGTATGGGAAACGTCAGGCAAATCTTTGACAGAGTTGACGAACGATTCAAAAGCCGTGCCGTACGAAGGACGCGTGTTGCATTATGCGCTGATGCCTTCGGACCGCGAGGCGTTGAGAACAAAAATCGGCATCAGATTCGACAGAATGCTCGAAGCAGGGTTTGCCGACGAAGCCTCCGCTGTCGCTGACAGATTCCAAAACAGAGATCTTCCGAGCCTGCGCTCCGTGGGTTACAGGCAGTATATAGAATATCTGGACGGAAAACTTAGTTACGACGAAATGATTTTTCGGGCCAAGGTTGCAACATGCCAGCTGGCCAAAAGACAGATCACTTGGCTTCGCGGATGGAAACTTCCCGTAGAGTTTCTCGAACCCGGCGATGAGCGCAACAAAGACATAATTATTTCCGGCATCAAATCGTTCTTGGCAGAAACTCGGTAAATGCTGCAGCCTTAATATCACCGCTTCATTAAAAGAAAAGAGCTCCCAAGGGGAGCTCATAATTATCATGGGAAAGATATCGGTATCAAATTTTAGAAGATATCTCCGGCATCAGGCAGTGCATCGGCCTTTTTGCCAGACGCTTTTGGCTTAGGCGCATCGCCCATGTCCAGGAACGGATCGATTTCGTCGTCGCCGTAGTTGAAGTAATCTTCTTCGGCAAGCTGATTTTTTTCGGCGGGATCGGTTCCCTCTGCAAAAAATTCATTTCTGGTTCCCTGAGCGTCCGCCGACATGAACAGACCGGAATGCCTGCTTACTTTTTTGGTGACGATGTTGCCAGGGCGATAGACAGGGTTTTCGGGAGAATCCGACATGTATGGAACCATAAAGTAGTTCCAGATCGGCTGAGCCGCAGTTGCACCCGATTCGCGTCCCAGACTCGTATGATTGTCGAATCCGACCCATACGGTAGTTACATACCCGCGGTTGAGAGCCGAGAACCAGCAGTCTCTTGAATCATTGGTTGTGCCAGTTTTGCCAGACAGATCGTGGCGTTTTGGCATGTCTCTTGCCGTTCTCCAGCCTGTTCCGTTTACTCCTCCAAGACCGCGGTCACCGCCTCCGTATATGCCAGTATGCATGGCTTCTGAGACGATGAAGGAATTTGCATGCGAGATTATCTGCGGAGCGATGCGGCGGCCGTCAGGCGTTGCATATGCCTGCTGGTCAAGCACGTGATCGCGGCAGGTCGTGCAGGCAACGATAGGGTTAGCCTCATAGAGTACGTTTCCGCTTTCGTCCTCGATCCTTTCAACGATGTAAGGATTGATGAGGAAGCCGCCGTTGGCGATTGCAGCATATCCTCTTACGACCTGCATCGGCGTCAGATCGATCGCGCCAAGGGCCAGTGTATCGTTTTGGTCGCGCTTCGGAACGTTGAAGCCGAATTTATTCAGATGCTCTACGACTGTCTGAAGTCCGGTTCCGCGAAGCAGCCTGACGGAAACAACATTCTTAGATTTTGCCAGAGCGGCTCTTACGGATATTGGTCCGTCATAGACATTTGGCGAGTTTTTCGGCGACCAGGCATTCTTTCCCCAGCTTACGATCGGCGTGTCGAGAACGTAAGTCGACAAAGTGTATCCGTTGTCGAACGCGGCAGAGTAGATAAATGGCTTGATGTTGGATCCTGGCTGGCGTTTTGCCTGATCGGCGCGGTTAAATTTGCTCCTCTTGAAACTGAAGCCGCCTACGAGAGCTCGTATTGCGCCTGTTTCGGGATCAAGGGAAATGAGCGCAGATTCTGCCGCCGGCATCTGTCCAAGTTTCACGGCACCCTTGTCGTCGCGATATATATAAATGACGTAGCCCGGTTTCAGAATGTCGGACGCTTTTTTCGGAGCATATCCGATTCGGCGTTCGCTGATGTATTTGGCGGCCCATTTCATTCCTTCCCACGGAATCTGCACGTCTTCGCCGTTCTTTGTGCGGGCCGTGGCAGTCTTTTCCGCGACTTGAGTGACTACAGACGGGACAAGTTCGCTGTGGGAGTTGATTTTTAAAAGATATTGATCGATTTCTTCGGTTGACCAAGGAGCCGCTCCTTCGCTCCATATTTCGCGAGCAGGACCGCGCCAGCCGTGGCGCTGGTCGTACTCCATAAGGCCTTTGAATACGGCATGATCGGCAAGTTTCTGAACGTTTGAATCGACAGTCGTATAGACGCGTATTCCTTTTGTCGTGATATCTTCGCCGAATCTTTCTATGAGTCGCATTCTGGCCATTTCGGCGATGTACTCAGATTCAAACTCAAGTTCTGGTCCGTGGAATTTCGATATTATCGGCTCATCCAGCGCCGCATCATATTCTTCTTTGGTGATGAAACTGTTTTCAAGCATCTTGGCAAGCACCAAGTTGCGCCTTTCCTTTGCCTGTTCAGGGTGCGAAATCGGGTTGTATGACGAAGGTGCCTTCGGCAGGCCCGCGAGCACTGCCATTTCTGATATGGTCAGATCCTTAAGTTCCTTGCCAAAATATACTTCAGCCGCCGCTGCGACGCCGTAGCTGTTGTGCCCGAGAGCAATCTTGTTCAGATAGAGCTCCATAATTTCGCGCTTTGTCAGTTCTCTTTCGATGCGAAGAGAAATGATGAGTTCTTTTATTTTTCTCGTAAAAGTTCTTTCGCGGGTCAAAAAGAAATTCTTGGCAACCTGCTGGGTAATGGTGCTGGCGCCTTGTTTTTTGCGGCCTGATTTTGCAAATTCGACGGCTGCGCGCAAAATTCCGCGAACATCGAAACCATGGTGTTCGTAAAAGCGCTGATCTTCTATGGCTATGAAAGCATTTATGAGTGTTTCAGGAATGCTGTCGATAGATACAGGTTTTCTTTTAATCTTTCCGAAGACGGCCATAAGTTTGCCGTCCTTTGAATAGATTTGAAGAGGCGTTTCGAGTTCTACGTGTTTAAGAGAAGCGACGTCGGGGATTTCTTTCTCCATCTCAAAATAATAGAGACAGGCGGTCGCGATCAGTAGCGATGCGACGAATAATCCAAACCAGAATAGTTTCCTAATAAGCGTGATCATGCGATACCGTGTTCGATATAGAGGTATTTTCCGGGCATTTTACCACCGCATCCCTCAAATTTAGGCAAAAAGCTCTGATAAGAGAATGCCGCGAGGGAGCGGTCAAAGAATCAAATTATGGGAGAGCGATCAAAAAATCGTCGCGTTGCTTCAAGATCATGGGATAATGCGCCGCGCAGTTTGTATAAAATCAACTGCTACAAACGATAGTGTCGTTTATTGGTTAGTTTAGGGTCTTTCGGGGTTGTATTTTTAACCGCTTCAGGGCGATTAATTGATAACCTCGTCAAATTCGCGCGGAAAGTGTCTGTCTTTTGCATGGCAAATTCTATTCTTGCGGCTAGAATAAGACCTGATGCTTTTTTTCACTAACAGCACGGACGCATTTATGCTAAAAATTAGTAACAAAAATCAAGGTAACACGTATACCATGATTGGCGTTGACTTTGGCAGTCAGTCAATCAAGGCCGTTGCCTTAAGCGGCAGAAAAGGCAGTTTCCAAGTCGAATCGTGCGGCGAAGTGGCTACTCCAAAAGGAGCCATTGTCGACTATCAGATTCAGAACGAGGATGCGGTCACCAAAGCCGTTGGGCAGCTCCTGCGCACATTGGGTGTCAGGACAAAATACGTAGCCACCTCCGTATCCGGTTCCAACGTCATAAGCAAAGTTGTCCCAATCGATGCCACTTATGACACCGACGATGCTATCGCCGACTATATTGCCCGCGAAGCCGATCAGCTCGTTCCTTTCGCTTCTGAAGACGTGCGCCTCGACTTTGAAGTTATCGGGCCGAACCTCAATGATTCCTCGAAGAACGACTTGCTCGTTTGCGCAACCAGAACCGCGAATGTATATGACAGAATGAATGTCATTGCGGCAAACGGTTATGAAGCTAAGGTCATCGACGTGTCCGTGCACGCCCTTGCCCGTGCGGCTTGCGCATTGGTTCCGGGCTTGTCGGACAATTCTTCAAAGTGCGTTGCTCTTGTTGACGTAGGCGCTGTCACGATGACTTTCGGCGTTATGGTCAACGGTGAAGTTATATACTCCCGTCTGCAGTCTTTCGGCGGCGACAACTTCACTCAGAACATCGCTCACTTCTATCACATTCCGTTTGAAGAAGCGGAAAAGATGAAGGTTCAGGATCGTCTTCCAGCAGATGCTCCTACCGATGTTATTCCGCCTCATTTCTCGGCATTGACCAATCAGATCAAGCGTAACATTCAGTTGTTCCTTTCTGCAGCTGGCAGCAATGCTAAGATCGATATGGTTGTTCTTACAGGTGGTGCCAGCCAGATTCCTGGTCTTGCTGATCACCTCGCAACCCAGCTTAAGAAAGACGTAAGAAATCCTGATCCGTTCGATACAGCGCCGGATCTTAGGTCTGAATTCGTCAAACATGGCGGTAAGTACATGACCGCTCTGGGTCTTGCATTGAGGAGCTTCGTACCATGTCAACTATAAACCTTATTCCGTGGCGTGAAGAACTTAAGGCGCAGAAAGACAAGCGTTTTTACTTTAATCTTTTCGTCGCTAGCTGCATAGCCGTTGCGTTGGGTGTGGCAGCTTGGTTTGCAGGCGATCAGGTCGTCAAAGGCCAGCAGGAGAGAAATACTTTCCTCAAGGAAGAAATTTCTAAACTTGACAAGAAGATCGTTGAAATTACCAAGCTCAAGGAAGAGATCGCGAACATGCTTAAGCGTATGGATACGATCAATCGCCTTCAGGAATCACGTAACCACGTTGTGCATCTCCTTAACGATTTGCCGTCTTTCGTAAGCAGCGGTATCTATCTTGACAAGATTGCGTTCAAGAACGGCGTTGTTGCTGTTAACGGCGCAACCGAAGCTCATCTCCGCGTTGTTTCTATGATAAGAGCGATCGAAGCCAGCCCATGGCTTAAAGATCCTGTTATCAAGGACATCAAGTCGGCTACCAACGCCAACAGCGTTGTTGCAACCGCAGCGAAGAAGTTTGGTCTGAACCTGAACAACTTTGATATGTCTTTCAAGGTTCCGTTCACCAAGGAACAGACAGCCTCCAATAACAAAAACAGAGGTAGCAGATAAATGAGCATCAATTTTAATGATCAGAACTGGAGCAATCCTGGTTCTCTTCCGTTGCCACTCAAGGCTGGACTCCTCGTGATTCCGTTTGTGCTTGTTGCACTGGTTGCTTCATACTTCATCTATTGGGGTGAGGACAGTCAGTACGATCAGCTGATGGCAGAGCAGGGTCAGGAAGTTAAACTTAAGCAAGAGTTTACGACCAAAGCCGATCAGGCTAAGAATTTCGAAGCTTACGAAGAGCAGAAGCGCGAACTGAACTCCATGCTTCAGGATCAGCTGAAAATGCTTCCTAACAGCAACGAAGTTGCGCAGCTTCTCAGCGATATTTCCAAGACTGCAACCGATAACGGTCTGAAGCTTGAAATGATCAACTGGGCTCCTGAAGTGAAGCGCGAAATGTACACTGAAATCCCTATGAATATCGTCCTTTCAGGCGACTATGAAAAGATGGGTAATTTCACTGCAGATGTAGCAAGTCTTAACCGTATTGTTGTTATCGAAGAATTTGTTATCGAGCACTACAATAACACGACTGATGAACTCAAGATGTCCATGGTTGCTAAGACCTACCGTTACGACGGCGACAATGCTCAGGGCAAAGGAGCCGCCAAGAATGGAGATCGCAAATAATGAATAAAGTTGCACTTTCGGCGTTGACTGTTGCACTTGCGACCGTATTGACGGGCTGCAACGGTGTAGATGATGAACTGAGAAGCTTCATCACAACCACGATGAATCAGCCGGCTCCGGCACCAGATCCGCTTCCACCACCAGTGAAGTTCGAAGCTATGCCATTTGAGCCGCAGACTGATCGCTCTCCTTTCGTTCTGCCGAAGCCTGAAGTTATCGTTGTTCAAAATTCTAATAAGAAGAGCACTGACTGCTTGCAGCCTGATTTGGCAAGACCAAAAGATCTTCTTGAACAGTATTCTCTTGATAACCTGTCTATGCGCGGTACATTCAAGGATAGCCAGGGTAAATTGTGGGCTCTCATCAATACTGGTTCTTCTGGTAGCATTGAGCATCAGAAAGTCGGTATCGGTACCTACATTGGCCTGAACTACGGCAAGATTACACAAATAACTCCAAATGCCGTTGAAATCGAGGAATACGCTCCTAAGGGCGATGGTTGCTATGAGTTAAAGACCACCCAATTGGAACTTTCGGTTTCTGACAAAAACGACAGATAAAATTTGCAGGAAATATCATCATGAACTTACGTAAAACTAAACTCGGTCTTATGGTCGGCTTGGCAACGATGGCTGGTGCTACCCTGCCTGTCGATGCTGCGACTCTTCAGAACGTTGTTATTAACCCAAATGCTGCAGGACAGCTTGCAATTGAATTCCAGTTCGACGGCAACGTTCCAGCGTATACCGATGTTCTTAAGTATCGTCCAAACTACCTTCTTCTGAACATTCAGGATTCCGACAACGGAATGGCTCAGAATTCTGTTGCGATTAACCGCGGAAAGCTCAAAGACGTTCAGATCGCCAATGTTGGCACCAATCTTCAGATGAAAGTTGGTCTTAAGGATCTCGTACCATACAAGGTTGCTCAGAACGGCAATTCTTTGGTAGTTAACTTTGGTATGGATGGCAAGGCTATGGCTGCTAAGGCCAACGCAGGCGCTACCACCTCCGGTTACATTAACACTCTGAACAGCCTTGATTTCCGCAAGGGCGGCGAAAATGCAGGTGTCGTCGTTGTTGGCCTTGCTAACAATGCTGCGGCAGTTGACGTTCAGCCTCGCGGCAACAGCATTCAGCTCAAGTTCAATGCGACTGACGTTGAACATGGTCAGCTCCAGTCCTACGACGTTCAGGATTTCGGAACTTCCGTTCGCAGCGTGTCCGTAAGCAAGAAGAATGGCATGGCCATCGTTGATATTGCTTGCAACGGCATGGTTGACTACAAATATGACCAGCGCGGCAACAACTTCGTAATTGAAGTAACCAAGAAGAAGGTCGAAAAGAAGGACATGCCAAAGTACAACGGCAAGCCTATTTCTTTGAACTTCCAGGATGTCCCTGTAAGAACCGTTCTTCAGTTGATTGCTGATTTCAACAACTTCAATCTCGTAACCACAGACACTGTTAAGGGCAATATCACTATTCGCCTCGACAGCGTGCCTTGGGAACAGGCTCTTGACACCATTCTTCAGGTGAAAGGTCTCGATAAGCGTCTTGACGGCAATATCCTTCTCGTTGCTCAGGCAAAGGAACTTGCTGATCTCGAACAGCAGAAACTCGAAGGCAAGAAGAAAGTTGAAGAACTCGCTCCGCTCATCACAGAGTATGTTCAGATTAACTATGCAAAGGCAAGTGACATTGCATCTCTGCTCGGCGGTTCTGCTGCCGTTGCCGATGCTCAGCACACTTCCGGCAATTCAATTCTTTCGCCTCGCGGTTCTGTAACTATCGATCAGCGTACCAACACCCTGATTGTTAAAGACACCGCAGAATCGATTGAAAAGATTCAGGATCTCGTTAAGAAACTCGATGTTCCTGTCAAGCAGGTTTCCATCGAAGCCCGCATCGTTACTATCGATGAAGATGTTACCGACGAACTCGGTGTAAATTGGACTTTCTCGAAGACCAACAATCCGTTCTCCAGCGAATTGGGTAACACGCTTGCTAATTACGATTCTGGCAATATGACCGATAAGAGCTTCGGCGAACCTACACACGGTCACATGTTCAGCCAGACTGCGTTTAACACCGCTTCTCAGGGTTTCGGCGTTTCCATCGGCAAGGTATGGGACAATGTGCTCGTAGATATGTACCTCTCTGCTCTTGAATCTGAAAAGCGCGGCGAAGTAATTGCGTCTCCACGCGTTACCACCGCTAACCAGAAGGAAGCTCTGATCGAACAAGGTACCAAGTTCCCAACTGAAGTTTCTACTTCTTCTGGCGCAACTTCCGTCGAATGGGAAACCGCTACTATCAGCTTGAAGGTAACTCCGCAGATTACCCCAGATAACAGAATCATTCTTGATCTTAAGGTAACTCAGGATACTCTCGGCGAACCAGTCGCAACCGGTACCGGTACCGCTCAGTCCATCAATACTCAGCAGGTTACCACTCAGGTTTTGGTTGAAAACGGCGAAACCATCGTTCTCGGTGGTATTTACCAGCAGACCATCAGCAAGACCGTTACCAAGGTTCCTCTGCTCGGCGACATTCCGTTCCTCGGATTCCTCTTCAGATATTCCAAGGATCAGAATGTTAAGCGTGAACTCTTGATCTTCGTAACTCCAAAGATCATTGTAGACAAGCAGTAATAGCTGACTCGTTTAGCACAAGCCAGGCGAATGCCTGGCTTTTTTTATTCGTCGTTCTTGTGATCTGGTTCGCTAATTCGCGGAGGCGTTGTCTTTTGGAGACCAATGCTCGCTCTGTCGGTTCTTTGACATAATATGGATATGTTAAAATCGCCAGACGGTGTTTGTATCGATTGTCGATCTTCATGAAAACTAACGTATTTTTGGTCGGTCCTATGGGGGCCGGCAAGACAACAGTAGGCAAAGCGCTTGCTGAACTGATGAAACTTGAGTTTGTTGATTCCGATCAGGAAATAGAAGCCAAATCGGGAGCCGACATTCCATGGATATTTGATGTCGAAGGCGAGTCAGGGTTTCGTTTGAGAGAAACTGCAGCTATTGACGAAATTACAAAACGCGAAGGAATTGTCTTGGCAACTGGGGGCGGGGCTGTCAAAAATCCTAACAATCGTCAGTTCCTTTCTTCCAGAGGAATTGTTGTTTATTTGCTGACTTCCGTTGAAAAGCAATATCAGAGAACCTGCAGGGATAAAAAACGCCCCCTGCTGCGAAATGAAGATCCAAAAGCCGTTTTGCAAAAATTGTTCGACGAGCGCGATCCGCTGTACAGAGAAGTCGCCGATATAGTCATCGATACAGCGGATCTGAATGTAAAAACTATCGCTCAGTTAATCGCCAAAGAAGCCGAGAGGATGTAACCGTGATCGAACTTAAAGTTGATTTGGGTGATCGTACCTACCCGATTAATATCGGCAGCGGTCTCATGTCTGATTCAGAGATTTTCAAATCGATAATCAGAACAAAAGATGTAATGATCGTATCAAACGAGACTGTTGCCCCGCTGTATTTAAGCAAGATAAAAGACGCGCTTGGAAGTTCTTTCCGGATTGAAACTTGCATTCTTCCCGACGGAGAAAAATACAAAACTCTTGAAAGTTTCAATCAGATTATCACCGAACTGTTGTCCGCAGGTTTCGGAAGGGACTGCACTCTTGCCGCTTTGGGCGGAGGCGTTGTCGGCGATATTACGGGCTATGCCGCAGCTTCGTATCAGCGCGGCGTAGATTTTATTCAGATTCCGACAACTCTCCTGTCTCAGGTCGATTCTTCCGTAGGCGGCAAGACCGGCGTGAACCATCCGCTTGGAAAAAATATGATCGGCGCTTTCCATCAGCCTCGCGGCGTCGTAATCGATACAGATTGTCTTTCGACACTTCCTCCGCGCGAGTTGTCAGCTGGCATGGCAGAAGTTATCAAATACGGCATTATCTGCGATCAGGATTTCTTCTGCTGGCTCGAAAGGAACGTCAAGAGCGCTATGAATCTTGATGAAGATGCCATATCGAATACGATTGCCAAGTGCTGCTCAATCAAGGCAGAGGTTGTTCGCCTTGACGAAAAGGAATCCGGCGTGAGAGCGCTCTTGAATCTTGGACACACCTTTGGCCATGCCATTGAATCATTCATGGGTTATGGAAACTGGCTTCACGGCGAAGGTGTGGCAGCCGGTATGGTTTTGGCAGCCAAAGTTTCGAAGAATATGGGAAAACTGTCGGAATCTGAGCTAATACGCATAGAGACAATTCTCAAAGCGGCTGGTTTGCCGACAGAGGCTCCGGAAGAGATGGACTATAAGTCTTTCGTGGAACTGATGCGCCACGACAAAAAAGTTAAAAACGGAATAATCAGATATGTGTTGCCAAACTCCATAGGCAACTCCGAAGTGTTTAAAGCAGCGAGCGATTCCTCAATCGAGGAATGCGTTAAAGCAGCGATAGGGAAATAAAAATAAAATGACCGATATTGATTTACTTCCGTCGCAGAGCGACTTGTTAAGAAAAGTTCAGAGCGGGATTATTGACGGCCCGGCCTTTATCATCGTAAACGGCGAACAGGGAGCCGGAAAAACAGAATTGGCCAGAGTGCTTGCCGATGGCAAAGTTGACGCGCACGGAACTTGGAATACGGTACTGTTTGAGGCAAAGCGCCAGAGCAGGGCGGCCGATGTTCGAAGAGCGGTTATTAATTCTCTCTGCGGCGCCGCAGTATTTGATCCCAACGATTCACTTTCGGAAACCGCAAAGATCTTTGGATGCAACAAAAAGAATTGCGCAGTCATTGTCGATTCAATAGATTATTTCGACAGAAACTTTTTGAATGAACTGTACGAATTTTGGAGCGAATACGGCGACCAGATAAATATGTCCGTCGTGGTCACGACCTCGCATCTGCTGAGAAATCTCATAAAGCCTAAAGACGGAAGTCAGGCCAAGTTCACTGAAGTTACGTTTACCCGTCTTACGGAAGGGGAAAAGCGTCAGCTGATTACCAAAACGGCATTAAGGCTATATGGCGAGCAGTCGGTTCCGAAAGGAAGCGCTCTGGATGCCATTGTAAAAGAAACTCTCGCAATTCCGTCAGGAATTGTTTCTTACATGGAAAAGCACGATCCGTCTGATGCGGAAGCAGCAAAGCCTGCTGAAGCGGAGAGCGGCAAGAAAAATGAGGCTGAATCTGTTAGCTCCAAAAAAGAATCCGATCCTGCAAACTCTTCTGAGCCTGAAATGGCCAAACCGCAGGTGATGCACAGAACCAAAGCTCCGACTGGTCCAAATAAGGCGATTGTGATCGCGGCGGCATGCGTTCTGTCGTTGGCTCTTGCCGGCGTGATAGCCATGCTTCTCATGCAGGATAAGGAGGTTCAGACTCCGAATCCTGAAGAAGTCGTGGCTGCAACCACCATAAGATCGGGTGATAATTCTGAAGATGCGGTCAAGATTTCCGATGCCGGACAGAATCAGCAGCCAACCCAGCCGACAGACGAAATACTCATCGATCAGGGATCTCTTGATGATGCATTGAACGGGGCAAATCCCGGCGAAGACGGCGAAGAAAACATTGCCGCAAATCTTCAGGGCGATGCCGAAGCGCCTGCCGTTCAGGATCAAAATCAGAAAGTTGATGCCCAAAATGCCGATGCCAGCGCCAAAGCCGATGAAGGTTCTTCTGAAGAAAATATCGAAGCTAAGATTAAGTCAGATGCCGAAAATGCCGCTAGCGACGTAATCGCCGCAGTAGATTCCAGTTCCGATGCCGCCGAAAATGATGCAAAATCCGCCGATCAATCATCAATCGACAAGGCGTCTGCAAAGGCAGAAGCCGAGATGAAAGCAAAAGCAGAGGCGGCAAAGACGGCTCAGAAGGCAGAAGATGCAAAAGCTAAGGCTGATGCAGCTAAATCTCAGGCTGACGCAGCTGCCGCGGAAAAGGAAGCTGCAAAGCAAAAAGCTGAGGCGGACGCTAAGGCCAAGGCTGAGGCGGCAAAGCAAAAGGCTGAAGCCGATGCCAAAGCTAAGGCAGCTGCGGCAAAGCAAAAGGCCGAAGCTGATGCCAAAGCAAAGGCCGATGCTGCCCAGAAGAAGGCAGATGCGGCAAAACAGGCTCAGAAAAAGGAGCCTGCTCCGAAAGTCGGCGAGGTTAAGCCTTTGGCCCCGGCTGCGGGAACTGCCAATTCAGGCGCATTTGTCGTGCAGATTGCCTGCGATTCGAACAAGTCGACCCTTGAGGCAATGATTGCCGCAAGAAAACTTGGGCCTTCAGCATACATATACGAAAGAAACCATAAACTTAAGTATGTGCTTGTGGTTGGCGGTTATTCTTCGCGTTCCGAAGCTGACGCTGCAGCAAAACATTTTGGACAGGGTGCCTGGGTCAAGAGCGCTGCGACAGTGAAGAAAGAGTCAAAATGAGGACGCCTAAGCTTCCTCCGGGAGTTGAGCCGCCAATTCTGAAATGGGTTGGCGGCAAGGCTACGATCATGGATTTCATCTTGGGCGCTTTGCCGAAAGGAAAGCGTCTGGTGGAACCTTTTGTCGGTTCTGGCTCCGTATTTCTTAATTCGGATTATCCCGAGTACCTGCTCGCCGACACCAATGCAGATTTGATCAATTTATTCAATCTGACAAAGAACGATCCTGATGCTTTATGCGATGAATTGTTTCGCATTTGGCATATGCCGGATGTAAGAAGCGAAAAAGTCTACTACTTGCTCAGAGAAGAACTGAATGCATCTCCGTTCAGTCCGCATCCGAGACATTGCGCATTATTCCTGTATCTGAACAGATTCGGATACAACGGGCTTTGCAGATACAGCAAAGGGAATAAATTTAACGTTCCGTTCGGCTGGTACAAGGAAATGCCGCTGATGCCGGTCGAGCGAATTCAAAGTTTCAGCAAAAAAGCTCGCGAAAAAAACGCTGAATTTCTCTGTCAGGATTTTGCCGAAACCATGCGCATGCTGCGCGAAGGGGATGTCGTTTATTGCGATCCTCCGTATATGCCGCTTAACAAGTGCGGCTTTACCGATTACAAAAACAGGTTTGCCGTCGAAGAGCAGGAAAGGCTGGCCAACGAAGTTCGCGCCGCCGTAGATCGTCTGCATTCGGTCGAGGTTTTTGTCAGCAATCACGCGA
Organism: Succinivibrionaceae bacterium; assembly: GCA_045628385.1. Taxonomy (GTDB): domain Bacteria; phylum Pseudomonadota; class Gammaproteobacteria; order Enterobacterales; family Succinivibrionaceae; genus JAZQPH01. The sequence goes on along the minus strand of JAZQPH010000137.1, from coordinate 2,861 downwards.
CTGACGAAGTGCGGGCTTTGTACAAGGATGCAAAATTTTCGGAAAAGAGCGTGCAGAGACATATTGCAAGGCGCAGCGAAGAGCGGCGCTGCGTGTCGGAACTGCTTGCTCATTTTTCCTCGTCGCGCCGCGGCTGCTGATCGATTTACTAATTCTGGGATGGATAAATTAAATGAAACAGAGTTATCAAATAGCCCCGTCAATACTATCGGCTGATTTTGCAAAACTGGGCGAAGAGATCGATGCGGTTACCGCGGCAGGCGCGGATCTCATACACTTTGACGTTATGGACAACCATTACGTACCCAATCTGACCATCGGACCTTTGGTGTGTTCTTCTCTTATGAAAAGGGGAACAAAACTTCCTATAGACGTCCATCTTATGACCGAGCGCGTCGATGAACTCGTTCCGATGTTTGCCAAGGCCGGAGCTTCGATTATAACTTTCCATCCGGATGCCGTAATTCACGTGGATCGCACGCTGCGTCTAATCAAGAGTTTCGGTATTAAGGCCGGGCTGGTGCTAAATCCTGCCGTTGGTCCTGAATGCCTTGAATATGTCATGGATCTTCTCGATGTCGTTATGCTGATGTCGGTAAATCCGGGATTCGGCGGGCAATCGTTCATACCGTCAACGCTCGAAAAACTGAAGAAAGTCCGTTCAATGATCGATGCATCAGGGTACGAAATAAGACTGGAAGTAGACGGCGGCGTCAGCGAAAAAAATATTGCAGAGATCGCCGATGCCGGCGCTGATACTTTTGTCGCTGGCAGCGCCATTTTCTCAAAACATGACTATCGCGCGGCGATTTCGGCGATGCGCGGAGAACTTGCTTCATGCTGACCGTGGACAGAATGGACGCCGTCGTTTTTGACATCGACGGAACTCTCGGCGACACAGCAGCCCAGATGGCTTTGGGCATCAAAAATGCCTTTTTGCGTTTAGGTTTAGAGTATCCGACAGTCGAGCAGGTGCGCCTGTATGTCGGAAACGGCGCTGATTTGCTTGTGGCAAGATCGATCTTGAGAAATGCCGGGACAACTCTCGAAGATGTCGAACCGGATATGTTTGCAGCTGCCAAGGAAGCCTACATAAAGGAATACGCAAAGGTAATTCATAGGGATTTTAATCTTTATGACGGCGTGGAAGAAACTTTGCAGAAACTGAAGGACGCCGGATTTAAATTGGCTGTCGCTACCAACAAGCCGCATGAATTCGTGATGCCTTGGCTTGAGGCTTCGGGGCTGGCAAAATTCTTTGATTATGCGATCGGCGGGGGCGTTCTGGCAGAACGCAAACCTCATCCGATGATGCTTCTTAAGGTTTGCGAAGAACTTGGCGTAAGACCCGAGCGGACATGCATGGTAGGAGATTCCGTAAATGACGTGCAATGCGCCCAAAACGCCGGCGCTTTGTCAGTAGGCCTTACATACGGTTACAACAGGGGAGTGCCTATAAAAAACAGCAACCCCGATTTTGTATTGAACAGCTTCAGGGAATTGTCCCTGGTATTGATTTGATTGGACGGTGCTAAATCATATGACCAAAAAAACAGTGTTCAGCGGAGCACAGCCTTCAGGACAGCTTTCCATAGGCAATTATATCGGCGCTCTCAGGCAGTGGGTCGGCATGCAGGATACTCATGACTGTATCTATTGCGTAGTCGACGAGCATGCGATTACCGTGCGCCAGGATCCCGCAAAGTTAAGAGAAGCATGTCTTGATACATTGGCGGTCTATTTGGCCTGCGGCATAGATCCAGAAAAAAGCACGGTGTTTATACAGTCTCATGTATCGGAGCACGCGGAACTCGGGTGGCTTCTTAACTGCTACACTCAGATGGGCGAGTTGTCCCGCATGACACAATATAAAGACAAGTCTGCGCGCTATGCCAATAACGTAACCGCGGGTCTGTTCGATTATCCGTGCCTTATGGCGGCTGATATTCTTTTGTATCAGACCAATTTGGTTCCAGTAGGCTCGGATCAAAAGCAGCATATAGAACTTACCTGCGACATTGCAGGCAGATTCAACAATCTGTACGGTAACATATTCACCATGCCTGAGCCGTTTATTCCGAAGTCGGGCGCGAGAATTATGAGCTTGCAGGATCCTGCCAAGAAGATGAGCAAGTCCGATGACAACCGCAACAATGTCATTACGCTGCTTGAAGATCTAAAGGGCGTGGAGAAAAAGATTAAGCGCGCCGTGACCGACTCGGACGAGCCTCCTGTCGTAAGATATGATCAGTCAGCAAAGCCTGGCGTCAGCAATCTTTTGGATCTTATGTCGGCGGTCACAGGAACGTCTGTTGATGAGCTCGTGGCTCATTTTGAGGGCAAAATGTACGGCCATCTTAAGACAGAAGTCGCTGCGGCGGTTTGCTCATTCCTTGAGCCTTTGCAGAAACGCTATGCAGAATTGCGCGCCGACGAAGCGCATTTGCGCAATATTGCCAAACTCGGCGCAGACAAAGCACGCGAACGCGCAAGATCGACTATGGACAAGGCTCGCGAGGCGATTGGATTCATTCTTCGCGACTAGAGAATACGTTGAATTGCGTCCGTTGCCTGAATGATGATTCAAAGGCGATTTATGCCTCGTCATGAAGTTCTTCAGCGGCAAGTAATGAAATGGCGGTCATTGTGACCGCCTTTTTAATTTTGCATCAGGTTCATAATCACCTTATGCAGGTGAATTAAAACCTTGTTCCAACAAGTAGCCAGAAGCAAACTTCCAACATACAGGATATTTCATAAGCATTTGCAGTGCATGCATTCTGTGCCGGCAAAGACCATGGCATATGCTTTGACGTTCTTGTTGCTGAAATCAATCGAAGATTTGTATCGGAGAGCCTGAG
>JAZQPH010000136.1:0-1797 GCA_045628385.1 Succinivibrionaceae bacterium | reverse complement strand
GGCCTTATTGGCTTGGAATGCATATTTGGACAGGCTCGGGCGAGATAATTTTCACGAGTTTGAGTTTACCAATGATGAATTGCTGACTAAGTCGGAATACAACACTGGTAAAGAACATGAAACATCAGCGGTAACCGAGGAATCGTACGGAGTCTCAGAATTTAAAGGAAATATCGATTGGGACTGGGGTGTAACATCTTTTTCAAAACTAATTAAACTTTCGTCTGACAACTCGACGAATAGGCAAAAGCAACTTCAGCAGACTGAATCTGAAGATCCTCTGAAAATTTCTGATGAGCCCAATGCCGATACGGAGCAGCAAATTGAGCCAGATAAGGAGTTTTCAAGATTTACCTTCCCTAGGGGACCCAAGCCGGGTGATTTTCTCCACAATCTGATGGAACAGATGAAATTCAAACCTGAAGAGTCCTGCTCCGAAAATGCCAAGGCAATTTCGAATCAGTCAGACAGAATCTCTTGGTACCAAAATATCGGATCTGATAACGGAAGATCCTTGCTTGAGGCTTTAAGCAAGGTTGCTGAAGAAAGTTTCTTTGCAGGATCCAAGACCCTCAATAAGTGGATTGATCCTGAAAAGGGATTGCCGGTGCTCGGAAATTGGTTTTCAGAGGTTGTCAACACTCCGATTCCTGTAAGCAAGGATTTTGACCACAAATGCGTAAGGTTAAGAGACGTCAACGACTTCGAACGATTGTCTGAAGTAAAATTTTCTTTCTCGCTAGGCAAACTGCAGGCAGAGGAAATAAACGAACTTCTGATGGAAGTTGCCGCTAAGAATCAGTGGGTAAATTTATCCAACAACAAAGAAAAAAATAGTCTGAATTTTCCTCAGATACAAGGATATCTCACAGGCTTCATCGATCTTCTGTTCCGCCATAACGGGAAATTCTATCTTGTAGACTACAAGTCGAACATCCTGCACAAGGAGTACAAGGATTTCTGCAAGTCGGATGCGTTCAGTCGAGAAAACATGGAAAATGAGATAGTCGAACATCGCTATGATTTTCAATACGCCGTATATTGCGTCGCGATATACAGATATCTCAAGTCGCGTCACCGCGGGCCCGAAGAATTCTGTTTTTCAAAAGTATTCGGCGGCATTGCCTATTTATTCCTTCGCGGCATGAATGACGTAGATGAAAATTCATTGCCTAAGTCTTCGCATGAAACCGGTCTTTCCGATATCGATGTTCCAGGCGTGTTTGATGTCAGATTGCCATGCGGGTGGGGCGGAAAATATGATGATGGCACCGAGGATGCTTTCATCAAGAGACTTGACGCCATATTCGAAAAATCATCAGCTTCGGAGGGAACTCAATCATGATTCGCCAAGATGCCGAAAATTATTTTAAGAATCTCGAAGAACAGTGGTATTTGCCAGAATCCGCCGTGCAGCTCCCCAAAGCGATTTTTGAAACTGCTGAATCCCACGGATGCGCTGAAAAAATAGATGAGAAATTTCTAGCATGCGTGTCTCTTCTCATTGCTTCGCATGAGACAGGCGACATCTGTCTTAGACTTTCTGCCAGGACTCTGCACGAGACAGTCCAAAAAGCAATCGAAATCGGGATGGAAAGAAAATTCAGCGCTTTGCCAGAAATTTCGCAGACCGAAATCGAAATATTAGAAAAACTTTCTGATGGCGACCGCGAAAAGAATATCAGCAGATACGGCGAAAAAATTTGGAAAAAAGCCTATTTTGCTTACCAAAAAGCCATTGCGTTTTGGACAGCGAAGTCGGAGGCCAAGCGGTCTTAGGAAGACAATACACCAGTT
>JAZQPH010000135.1:0-4151 GCA_045628385.1 Succinivibrionaceae bacterium | reverse complement strand
GCTGGGGCGCAGCCAGAGCGAAGTCTACAAAACGCTGGTTTTTCACCAGGACAAAACATATGCGGTCGCGGTTGTGCCCGTAAATTGCACGCTGAATCTGAAATCGGCGGCAAAGCTTGCAGGATTCAAGAAGGCGGAAATGGCGGATCCTGTGGATGCAGAACGCTTGACGGGATATGTCTGCGGCGGCATAAGTCCTTTGGGCCAGAAGAAGAGATTCAAAACGGTAATAGACGAAGAGGCTCTCAAACATCCTGAAATCCTCGTGTCGGGCGGCAAACGCGGGCTTTCCGTCGGTCTTGATCCGAACGCTCTTGTCAGCACGCTGGGAGCGTCGGTCGGCCATATAACCGACAGCCTGTGATCGCGAGACTCAGTAGACGAAAAATGCCCCGATTGGGGCATTTTTTTGAGATGTCGCGCGCGGTTATTGGTAGATATAGTTGGTGAACAGGAGGTCTTTGATTACCTTTCTCTGCTCTTCCTGCTGCATGAACATTTCGACCTCAGTTTTGCATTCGGCCTGAATCATGTCTCTTCCGCTCGGCGAGGCGATTTCCTCTTTTGTCTTGTTGTTGAGGACTTTGATGACGATGTCTCTGATCATCGGAGCGTGGTGCGTGACGACTTCCAGTTCTTCTGGCGTCGGAACCATTATCTGTATTCTGTCGCGCACATACCCGACTTTATGGCCCTGGGACGAATAGTTGGTGACGATTTCGGGCGCGAGATCGTAATAGCTTATGCTGCTGACTGGCGGAGCTTCTTCTCCGCCGCCGTGTCCCGATGCTATAGCCGAAACCGGAACGATAGCCAGTGCTGCGGATGCTGCCGCAGCGGCCAATAGGCGTTTCATGTGTCTAATCTCCGGGAGCGCATGCGGGCTCCGAACGCGCCATGCCATGGGGCATGATTATTCCGTTTCAGAAATTATAGATCGCGAGGCAAGGTTCCGGGGGCAAACCGGTTCACGGTTTGCATCACATCATGTCGACCGTTCTTGATGCCAGATTGTCCCTGACTTCCGATTCGATTATCTCCATGACGAACATGTACATTTCATGGAGGGCTTCCATGTCGAAACGCAAGAGACCGTCCGTGTTCACGGCGCGCAGATAATGCTCGCGCTGCAGGCAGTTGACGAATTGCCTGAGCACGTTCGGATCATAAAATTCAGGAGCCGTCGGCCATCTGTTGTCGTAGCGGAAACGTTTGAGTTCACGCTGCCACGATTCCAGTAGCTCGTCGTAAGAAATAAACGGCTTGACCTCGGCGCAGAAGAGCAAAGTTGCGAGTTTTATCAGAATATTGTCGGAAATTGAGGCAATTACCAGGGCGAACTTTTCTTTTTGCGGGCAGATGCGATAGCTGCCGTTGAGGTTATCGATGAGACCCGTTTTTTCCATGGCAACCAGCATATGCCTGATGTATTGTTCGAGCCCTTCCTCTTCGACAGGGACTGTGAATGCCGACTTCAAAAGCCCGAATGTCATGAATACGTAGCGGCAAATTTCGTCGTAAGCGAGCCTGTCGGATTTGGCAATCATTTTAAGGATCAGCGCGGGCACGGCGAACAGATGAAGCGTGTTGTTTCTGTAGTAAGTGAGCCTCAGGTACTGTTTGTAGAGAACGACAATTCTCTTGATGCCGCGATATTCCGTGAACTCAAACTGCCCAAGCGACAAAGCTTCTTCGACAAGCTGTTCTCCCGTGCCTACGGCCGCTATGCTGCCCCCTTTCTGCGAATATTTGAGGATATTGTTCAGAATTTCTACGCCTTCTATAAGTTCGTCTCTTGAAGGCGGCTTTCCTGGGCCTGCAGCAAGAAGCAAAGTCGCGCATAGCGTAAACCCGTTGACCGATGCCGCGGCTGCCATGTTGTGCATGACCTGCTCGGAAAGCCTGGTTACGCAGTCAAACATCCATGACGGACGGAACCTGCCCAGCGGATCGCAAGTTTCTCTCCAATCAGAAGATGACTGATCCAAGAATCGCGTCACGCTGACCGGTTTTCCAAAATGCACGTAAGTGCGGCCGCAGTTTCTTAATTTGCCGAAAATGCCGAAGAGCTGCCAGATATTTTCGGCCTGTTTTCTGATGCCGCTCAGTTCTTTCGTGTAGGCGTCGATTTCAAGAACATGCTCGTAACTGAGATAAACGGGGACGATGGCAATCGGATGATCGGGATTTCGCAGCTGATTTTGCACCAGCATAGACAGCATGCCGGTTTTTGGCGGCAGGAGAAGACCCGTGCGCGAGCGCGTGCCTTCGATGAAAAATTCCAAAGACAGACGTTCGGAGCACAGAAGCGACACATATTCGCGGAAAATCGTCGTGTAGAGTTTGTCGCCGTTAAATTTGCGTCTTAGGAAGAATGCGCCGGCGCGTCTTATGATCGGACCGAGCGGCCAGAAATTAAGATTGATTCCTGAGGCGACGTGCGGCGGCATGAGCCCTGCATTGTACGCGACATACGTCAGCAACAGATAATCTGTATGGCTTCGGTGGCAGGGCACGTAAACAATTTCATGCCCCGAGCGGGAAAGTTCGCGGACGGGGTCGTCTCCTGATACCGAAATGCCTGAGTAGAGTTTGCTCCATACGCAGTCGAATATGCGATTGAACAGTCCGAGAACCCCGTAAGAAACATCCGCGGAAATTTCATAGGCTATCTTGCGGGCGCGTGCGGAGGCTTTTTTGCTGTTTGTGCCTTCAGTTTCGGACTCTTCCTTCACGGCTTCGATGACGTTTTCGGAAGACAGGAGTTTTTGCATCAGTTCATCGCGTTCAGGAAGCTTGCTTCCTCCCGATACCGCTCCCGTGCGTCTGAAATACAATCCTGCAAACCGTTCCAGCAGCTCGGCGCGTTTTTCGTCGTCTCTTCCGGCGGGATTAAGCCTGGCGAGCAATTCAGCTACGGACACGGGGCGGGACACGAACACGGCGTGGTTGTATCCGTGCACGAACAGAGCCCACAGTTTTTTAAGGGCCGATCGTGATTTTCCCGATGCAGATCGTTCTTTGGGCGCTCGTCCCCAAATAGACGGTACGGTGATGATCTGAATTTTCAAATCGGGGTTTTCTTTTTGTATTTTTTCCCATTGGCAGAATGTCGAATAACAGCGTTTGGATCTCTTTGACTTGCTGTTGAAGAAAAAAGGAGTTCTGTAAATGTGAAGTTTTCTGCGAACCCAGGTTCCTCTGATGCGCAGCGGTTTGAACGGCGACGGCAGCGTTAGCGTCTTAAGGCAGAAATGCAGAGCGAGAAGATCGACCGTGGAGGCAGTTTCTGTGACATAAACGATTGGATTGCCCAGATCTATTTTATGGACGGCAACCGGATCGGGCGGAATGCTCGTTGATTTTGCCAGAATCTTTACGGGAAGCCAGAGAAGGATATTCCACAGCCAGGAGAACATTTGTGAAACCTCCTAGTCTGCTGAAAATAAAACCTAAACAATTTTAACCCAAGAACGGAGCAATTCCTCAGTTTGCAAGATTTTCTTGTTGTGAGAATAGGGCTGACCGCAGAACAATAAACTAAGCTGGCAATGACGTCCTTCTGAAGAAATATGCATGGCATAGCGAAACTAAAAGAATCGGATCTAAAAGAAAAGCCGAGCGGACCGGACAGACGGAATCTGCCAATCGCCGTCGGCCGATCTCAACCGATATGCATGCGGCAATGCGATATGCGCCGCGGCGGCAAAAGATTGAACTTCCAGAATCGGACATAGGCGCGCGATGTCCTCATTTTCGGGATTGAGTCGACTAAACGGTAAATGCATTGTTGGCTGAGGTAGAACATATATGATTGTATTGACAGTGAACATGCAGTTGCTGAACAAGAGTTTCAAAACTTTGGATTCTCATAGTTTTAAAATTTTAATTGTATGAGTATATTGTCTTAGAAGTTCTGGCAATCTTAAACAAGATTGAATATCAATTTTATTTATTAGATTAAATGACTTAAAATATAATTATATATTGCTAATATTATAATTTCGTAATTTGAATGTTAATGATATAATTGCATCCAAATAAAAATTATAGGCATTGTATATGGGAATGTACTTTAATCCTGGCAACTTTGGTTTTGCAAAGGACAGAAATTACGAAATTTACGTAGACAAAACCGGATTATTGTCATT
>JAZQPH010000134.1:0-4842 GCA_045628385.1 Succinivibrionaceae bacterium | reverse complement strand
CTGCCGCCGATTTTTCTTCATCAGAAACCGAAGATGCCGCGTTGCGAAGTTCATTCAGCGATTCGAGCTTTTGCGCAGTCTTATTGCCCATTTCGTAGGCTTTTTGGGACACTGCTGAAAAAATTCTCGAACCTGTGATGTTTTCGAGAACCATCGCACGGTCTTTTTTTTCGGCCTTGAGGAAAGTCGAAAAATTACCCTGAGGAAGAATGACTATTTTTCTGAACTGTTCCCAATCAAGACCGATGAGATCGGCAATGAGCGCTTTGGTGTTGGTTTTGCCGCTTGCGACTTCCGTCCATAATTCGGTATTTGATCTCTCCGAAGGGTCGTCGCCCGTAAACACGTTGAGCGTGTTTTGAGAAATTTGCAGCTTGCCCATTTCGTTGTTTGCGCGGTGCACCGACCAGCGGGCCTGATAGATTTTTCCGTTATTTGCTTCGAATTCTACCTGAGCCATAGCGTAGCTTGCGCCCATGGTCATTATCTGCCTGACGTCAGTGGCGCTCAGAATACTTCCGACCGTATGGCCTTCTCTCAAGCCCGCGTTGTTTATGGCATCGGCAAATCTTGTTGTCTGCCCGTACAAAGCCAAAGTGACGGCATCAAGTATGGTAGTTTTGCCCGCGCCTGTTTTGCCCGTAATGGCAAACAGACCGCAGTCGCCCAGTTTGCCTCCGTCAAGGATGATGTCGAACTGATTCTTAAGCGATGCCAGGCCGACGCCGTGAATTCCCAAAATTCTCATTTTTATGCCCCCTCGGCTCGGCATTTGTCGACGATTTCCTCATATGCTTTTTTCCAGCTCTCTGGAGGAACCGTTTTATATTTTTCGCGGTAAGCCATTTCAAACGCATCATATACGGAAAGTTTTTCGATGTTCACTTCCTCGCTCTCGAGCGTTTTCTCGCCGGGCTCCGATGCAAGATCTTTTGAGTCTATGCACGCGAGCCTGTAGCCTTTTCCCTGAATGGCGGCCAAGATTCCTTCTTTAAGATTCGGAATAAATTCGGTTTTCAGCACGTTAACTTTGAGAAGCGGCTGCTGATCGGAAGGTATTTCAATTTTTGCGGCAGGCAGATTCTGCAGCTGCTCGATGACATCGGCAAAAGGCTTATGCTCTGACGGAATTTCCACAAGATCGACATAACGCGGAACCAGAATCTCCTGAGGAATGATCGGCGTGCCTTTTTCAAACTCGAGCATCAGAAGCCGCGATTTGTAATTAATTTCGCCAAAATCAAAAGGCAGCGGAGCCCCCGAATAATAAATGTTTGCGCCGATGCTCTGAGGTTTGTGAAGGTGACCCAACGCAACGTAATCAAAGCCCGCAAAAATATCTTTTTGCATCACGCCCGAAGCGCCGCACATGATGCGCATTTCGGACAGTTCCGAAACTTCGCCCGACGCCACCGACGTATGTCCCATGGCGATGCATTTTGCGCCGCTGTTTCCTGCTGCCGCTTTCATGCGCTTTAGGCATTCTTCATAGACGCCTTTTACTTTCTTGGCATACGGGTCCGCTTCCGAATTGGCTTCTTGCATGAATGACAGAGGAAAATTACCTGATCTGATAAAAGGCACGGCGGCCACATAAGCTCCGATTTCGCCAGTCTTGCGGTCCTTAATCGGGAAGATCATGCTGTCAAAATCGATTTCGCCCGGTTTTGGGCCTTTTTTGCTCTCCTCGGTTGATGAACATTTTCTTGTTCTTCCAAGACTTATAAGCAGCTCGTCTTCAGGAGACAGCGTCTTGCTTCCCTGTATATCCCCTTTTTGCGCCACGGGAAGTTTGCCGACCACATGATAAGGTGCAAACCGCCCGAGAAGCGCATACAAAGCATGCAGTTTTGCCTGCGAGTCATGGTTTCCCGACGTGGCGATGACTGTTGTTTCAGGACACGCCTCATGCATCATCCCGATGAAGCTTCCGAATAGCGAAAGGGCTTCCGACGACGGATTGGCGCTGTCGTAAATGTCGCCCGATATAATCAGCGCATCGGGATCTTTCTTGCGGCAGGTATCTACGACGAAATCCAAAAATCGCTGAAACTCATACGTTCTTGAATAACCGTGCAGCATATTTCCTATATGCCAGTCGGCCGTATGGATAATTTTCATCAATGCCTCCGTGCTATGCTTCCCTGCCGCAGACAGCATGCGGCAGTTTGATTCTAATCAATCCGAGGACCAATGCGGTCGAAAACGGCAATCCGGGATTGCAGATCGGGATCGCCGGCCAATTTGGACGATATTTGTACTGATTTTGATTAGCATGCCTAGACTGGTTCGATGACTAATAACCGTTGATGGCACTGGCACCCATATGGCATGCGCTGCGCCCGAAATGGCTATGACGAACGTTAGCCAAGATGAGATGAATCAGCTGCAGTTTGCGTGATGCTGGCAAATCGCGGCGATTGCGGCGGCCGTAGCGAAGAAAAGGCCGAAGGAAGAGTCTATTTGGCGTATGAGCCGACAATCAAATGAATGCCGCATCTCAATAATATTTGTTTAAGCAAGGCGATTCTGCCCTAGCAGCCGGCGCTCAGATAAAAAACAGGAATATTCGAAGCGCTATTACGGAAATTATCGGTTTGTCGCTGTCGCAGGAATAAATCGCGGCCTCAAAACGAAAGAGCTCGGATCTTTAAAAATGAAAGCGAACGGCGATGCATATACGCATTTATGCGTGCAGGGCGATCGTAATTCAAACTGCCGAATGAAAATCGAAGATATAAAAGAAGATACAAAAGGACGCACAGCGCGATTACTAAATTCATTCGGCGTTATCCAAATGATATTGTTGTGATTAAAAATCAGCCACTTTTGTCAAGACAAAAAAAGAACAAAAATTAGACGTGTGTGATCCGTTGACGGACATAGATCGCAAAAACTGCATTAAACTGATAAGAATAGTCGCAAGGTTCGCATTTTTGCCTTTTATCGTTTGAATACAAAATTTGCGGATATATATTGTTAGTGACAGCTGATCAATCAGATCTGTTTTTAGACATTCCGATCGTCGGCTGACTTTTTTTCGCGGCAAAACCGCTCAAGGCATCCGGAGGTTATGTTGAACATCAAAATGAAATTCCGGGTTCCAGAGTTCACCGATATGATTCCAGGAGACGAAAGCGCAGCCCGCGTCTGGGATAAAGTCGAAGCCGACTGTTTTGAGGTTTTCGAGGATATTCCTTTCAGATACCCCGACGTTACGGATTCAGAAACATTCAGCAATTCTCTCAATGAAATAGAATTCAGCGCTGAAGAATCGCAGGGATTTCAGTTCAAAGGCAATCTTGTTCTGTATCATGACAACGCGCTTGCCTGCGAAGCCATGCGGGAACTCGTAACCGATTATGTTATTGAGCGCCACAACGGCGAAAAAAAATAATCACGGGCGAAGTCCTGCTGATTATCAAATGAGCGTGCGGCACCGCGCGCTTTTTTTATGTGCGCAAGCACCGCAAATTTCCGCGGACTTTCAGTTTATAATCCGTCATCAAATCTCGAATTCCGCGCCTCGCGCGAAATCTATCGAATTAATTCCTAGCAATAATAATTTACAAAAAGGACACGGCATATGTGGTTCAAAAACCTTCGCGTATACGCGCTCAAAGAAAAAATGTCCATCGACCAGGCGATGATGGAAAGCCAGCTTTCTTCCGTTAAATTTATTCCGTGCGGCGCCATGGAAGCAGAATCCAAAGGATTCGTGCCCCCACTTGGAAAACTGAGCGATGCCCTTCTTGAAGTCAATGCCGGAAACTACCTCGTATGCGCGCGCTTTGCCAAGAAGCTTCTTCCTTCCTCAGTCGTCAAAGAGATGACCGAAGAACGCATGGAAGCCTTTGAAGCCGAGCACGGACGCCCCGCCAAAGGAAAAGAAAAGACCGAAATCAAAGATCTCGTCATGCAGACCCTCTTGCCGAAGGCATTCTCCATCCACTCCGACACCTACGCCTGGATTAATCCTGAAGCCGGGCTGGTTTACGTCGACACATCTTCGGACAAAAAAGCAGAAGACGTGCTCGCTCTCATCCGCAAAGCCATAGGTTCGCTTCCTGCCGAGCCTATCCGCGTCAACGAACACCCGCCTGTCGTCATGACCAAGTGGCTCGTCGGCGATTCCATGCCAGCAATGCTTGAAGCCATGAACCAGATTTCCATGATCTCGACCAAAGACGAGAAGCGCACAGTTGCAATCAAAGGAGCGGACCTTTCCGAAGACGACGTTCTTCAGCATCTGCGCCTCGACAAAATCGTCGACAGGCTCGGTCTCGTGTTTGACGCCACCGTTTCGTTTACCCTTGATTCCGGACTCAATCTGCGCTCAATCAAATTCTCCGACGACATCACGCACCCCGAAGAGGAAGCGGATGAAGACGTTCTGTCTCGCGAGAGAGCCAATATTCTTATTCAGGTAAGCGAATTCGGCAGACTCATTCCGTACATCCACGGTCTCTTCGGCGGCAGAAAAACGGAGTAAAGTTTGAAAAAGCCGGAATTGCTGAGCCCTGCGGGCACCCTTAAAAATCTTCGTTACGCTTTTTCCTACGGAGCCGATGCCGTATACGCGGGCCAGCCGCGTTATTCACTTCGCGTGCGCAACAACGATTTCGATCTTGAAAATCTCGAAATTGGCATAAATGAAGCGCATGCGCTCGGCAAAAAGGTGTATGTGGTCGCGAACATTCAGGCGCATAACGACAAGATCGCGACGTTCATGCGCGATATCGAGCCCGTAGCCGCGCTTAAGCCCGATTCGTTCATCATGTCGGATCCCGGGCTTATCGATCTCGTGCGCGAAGCCCACCCTGAAATCCCGATCCATCTTTC
>JAZQPH010000133.1:0-1822 GCA_045628385.1 Succinivibrionaceae bacterium | reverse complement strand
AACTCCTTGGCTCACAGAACGACATGGCTACGATCCGACTTGGGCAGCGTGCTCGACAAGTTCTACATGGCCATCATGAATTGCGGCAAGTCGAAGATATATCGGGTTGTCAAAGAACTGCTTGAGCTTATAGCTCAAAATTGCCAAAGGGGCAAACCCAGCGCCAGAGATCGGGAATTGCTTAAGGATTTTCCTGCGCTGGTTGATGCCATCAATTCATTTTGGGGAGTCCAGGATGAAGAGGATGACTAAAAAAATTTTATTTCAGTTTCTTAAGGTAATGGGCATGATTGATTTTCTTCATCAGTTATAAGACCTATAAAGATAGCCTGAGAGATTTCTTTTGCTCTAATAAAATTGAATTCTTGAAGCAATTGTTCTTGAGTGATATTGCCAACTGAAATAGCTAGCATATTTGATGACGTAACTTGAGGCACTAGCATTGATAATTCTTCTATAAAAATTCTCTAATTCCAAAACAATTTACGCCGAATTTCGGAGCGGGTGTCATATAAACCAGGAACGTTTCCAATCTTACGTATAGCTGATAAAAAATTTATCATCTCGAATAGACCTATGATAACTTGTGATAGCAAGAACTCATTGCTTTTAGCTTGATATTTTGTGCGGCGTTTCCGTTCCTTCCTCATTTTGGCATGAGGCCAGCACTTCAATCGTATATAATGAACTCATATCTTTATTTAATTTGGGCGAATAGGACGGAGCAATCAATGAAGAGAGTGGCAGTTACCGGAATGGGCATCGTTTCAAGCATCGGCAACAATGTTGTCGAAGTGGAGGCTTCGCTGCGTTCCGGAAAATCCGGCATCACCCATTCCGCGCAATTTGAGGAAATGGGCATGCGCTCTCAAGTTTGGGGTGATGTAAAACTCAATCCCGAAGAATTGATTGATCGCAAAACTTTCCGTTTTATGGGCGGTGCTCCGGCTTATGCCTATCTTGCGATGAAACAGGCCGTCGAAGATTCGGGACTTCCCGAAGATCAGGTTTCGAACGAACGCACGGGTCTTATTGCGGGTTCGGGCGGTCCTTCAACAAGATATCAGATCGAAGCGTGCGATACTTTAAGGAACAAGGGCGTGAAGCGCGTCGGTCCTTACATGGTCACAAGATGCATGAGTTCGACCGTTTCGGCTTGTCTTGCGACTCCGTTTGCCATAAAAGGCGTCAACTACTCGATAAGCTCCGCATGTGCCACATCCGCGCACTGCATCGGAAGCGCCATGGAACAGATTCAGCTCGGCAAGCAGGATGTGGTGTTCGCAGGCGGCGGCGAAGAGCTCGATTGGACTCTTGCATGTCTGTTTGACGGCATGGGCGCGCTTTCGACGCACCGCAACGACAATCCTGCCGCCGCATCGAGACCATACGACGCAGATCGCGACGGATTTGTCATCGCCGGCGGCGCCGGCATGCTCGTTCTTGAAGAAATGGAACACGCCAAGGCGCGCGGCGCCAAGATTTATGCCGAGCTTGTCGGTTACGGCGCGACTTCCGACGGTTTTGACATGGTCGCTCCGTCAGGCGAAGGCGCATGCCGCTGCATGAAGCAGGCCGTTGAAATGTCTGGAAGAAAGATCGACTACATCAACACTCACGGCACCTCGACCCACATCGGCGATATCCGCGAAATCGAAGCCATGAAAAATTATTTCGGCAGCGACATGCCGAAATTTTCTTCGACAAAATCGATGACCGGACATTCCTTGGGCGCCGCTGGCGTGCAGGAAGCGATTTACTCCATCATCATGCTGAACGGCGGCTTCATCGCTCCGACCATCAATGTGGAAAATCTCGATGC
>JAZQPH010000132.1:0-5949 GCA_045628385.1 Succinivibrionaceae bacterium | reverse complement strand
TTGTGGGTTATTGGCGTGTTTACTCCGACAACCGAGTCTTTTCCTGCTCCGGGTAACCATTCTTCCCTATGCTTGAAATTCTCGGCCTCAACGACGTATTCGCCTTTTATCGGTTTTATCGTGTATATCTGGGGTTTTGCCTGGTGTACGAATTTGACGCCTTCACCTGATGCGGCTTTCGCGGCTTTTTCTGGATCTATTACGACAATCGTTCCTGGTTTGCTTCTTTGGCCGCTGATGCGTGAGCGTTTGTACACGCCTGTCACGATGGGAGGATAGAGCGTTGCTTTTCCCGAGCCTGCAAATGTCACCGCATATGTCCTGTCGATAGTCGGATTTGGATGGCTCAGGGATACTGATTCGTCTTCTCTTTCGTCAACGAGCTTCACAAATCCCGAACTTACTCTCGGCGCATGAACGCTCGAGATGACCATATTCGGAACTTTGGTGATACGCACTCTGTAGATGAGCGTCTCGTTGCCCATTATCGTGCTTCCCGTGCTCGTGGTGGTGTCGATAAGCTGTTCGAGCTCGCCGGCTCTTGAGTCTGCGGTCGGCGGGCGTACCGTTATGGAAACGGGGATGCTGACGTTGTCTCCGAGAAGCATGCTAGGAATGTCTGCGCTGCCTGATTTATGAGAGAGCAGCGGTATCGTCCAGCTTGTCGAATCCGAAAATTCATCGTATTTATATTCGGGATCACCCATAATGAAATTTTCGGCCAGCGGTCGGGTGTCCAAATCGTAACTGTTAAATTTTCCTTTGATGGACACGCTGATGAGAAAACTTTCGCCTTCGACGATTTTTTGATCGAGAACTTTCACGCTGATAAGGTGCTCTGCCCATGCGCTGAAGGGCAAAACAGAAAGGATTGCTGACAGAGCCAGTTTTCTGAAAAATTTTACCATTGCTGAGAAGGTCCGATTTTGAAATTGCTTTTTCTTTGCATGTTGATGAGTCTGCTTCGGATTAAATCGTCAGGATTTATCGAGTGGCAGCCGAGGTTCTTTGAACAGGTGTTGTCTTCAGACGATTCCGTAGCGGTAAGTCCCGACATGCCCGAGCGCTGGATGTCTCTTTCTTTTATCGATTCTTCGGCTTGGAATTTTTTAAGCTGTTCAAGATTGAATTTGGCGTCGAATGTCATTTCATTGTCGGTTTCGAGAACTCGTTCGTAAAGCATGATTGCATTCTGGATATCGCCTGATTGCGCATAGCAGTTTGCAAGGTTATAAGTCACGAGGGGCGATTCAAGTTCTGACGATCTTTCGTAGTACTCGATCGCCAGACGGTATTCTCCGAGTCGATAATATGAGTTGCCGATCCATCGCACGTCGTCAAACGATTCGGCAGCTTTTTTGAATTCGCCTTGTTTGAAATACATTATTCCTTCAACGTCGTCGGCAAAAGCATCGGTTGGAACGAAACCTGCAGCTATTGAGGCAAATATAGCGAGAGCGAACGAAATAATGAATCCTTTTCTGAATGAATAAACCAAGAGCAGAAGCGGAAGCGCAAACCAGTATCCGAGATCCTGCTCACTGTAGATATTTCTTTCGTTTGCCGCTTTTTTCATGTCCGAAAGTTCGAATATATGCGCAAGCTCATATTCGTTTCCTGCGTGATAGGCTTTTATTGAACTGTTCGATACGAGCCTGTCTGCATTTGCAAAGTTGGATTTTGCGATGACAACGTTTCCCGACTGGTCTTTGATCAGCGACTGATCCTGTTTCTTGAGCGCGGCTCCGTTCGGAGTGCCGATAAGATAAAGGTAGTAGCTGTTCGGAGAAGCGTTGATGTATTCGGCAAGCAGATCGGCTTCCGATTCATTTTCAACGGTATCGGTGACGATGAGAATATTGGTCTTGTTCTGATTCCTCTCGGCGATGTTTTCGGCAAGCTCGATCGCTCTTGGAAGATTGGTTCCCTGCATCGGCATCTGAGACGGTTCAAGTCTTTTAATATAACTTCTTAGCGTGTTTATGTCATTTGTCGGTGGCACGAGCGTATATGCGTTGCCTGCGTAGACGACTACCGCAATGCGCTTGTTGGATCCTGCTTGGTTGAGCATCTGCAGTAGCGAATAGCGCATCTGCATGTAGCGGCTCGGCTTGACGTCGTCGGCCAGCATGGAATTGGACATGTCGAGTACCCAGACCCAATTTTCCTCGGTCTGGTATACAGGCGCGGAACTGTCCACGATTGTTGGTCCCGTCATCGCGAAGGTTGCCAATATCCACGGAAGCGCAAAAGATCGGAAATTTTTTTTCATTGTGGATGTGTTTTCGCGGTTCAGGTACCTGTAAATTTCGCGATTGAGCATGCGCTGTCCGACAGACTTTCTTCTGATTCGAACGATGACGAACGCAATCGGGACAATCAGCAAAAGCAGAAACCAAGGTCTTGCGAGATAAAAACTAGTCATGGCGGCCCCTTATTCTTACGGCGGCTGCAACGGCGAGGGCCAGCGCCAGAAAGAGCGGGATAGGGTAAAGCTCCTTTATCGGCTGGTAAACCTGCTCGTTGGCTTTTTTGCGCTCTTTTGCGTTAATGTTGTCGTAAATTCTTTCCATGGCCGAAGAGTCAGTTGCCCTGTAGAATTGGCCGCCCGTTTCTTCGGCAATGTTTTTCAGCGTAGGAATATCGAGTTCCGTTCCCGTCGCTTTGCCCGTATAGGCGCCGATGCCAACGGTGTAGACTGTCATCTGATGATCGAGCGCAAACGTGATGGCGTCGTCGGTCGGGATCTTTTGAAGCGTGTCTTTGCCGTCGGTCATCACGATCATGACCTTGTGTTCGCTTTTCCCCGCTTCGGCGGCCTGAGCGGACAGCAAAATTGCATCTCCGAGCGATGTCAATGAACCGGCAAGATTGACGTCCAGTTCATCGACAAAATCCGACAGCAGTGAGACGTCGGTGGTAAGAGGAGACATGATAAAAGCCTTTTCTCCGAATACCACCAAGGCAAAACTGTCGCCGTTTCTTTTTTTGATAAATTTTTTTATTTCTCTTTTGGCCGCGTCAAGTCTTGAGACATAGGCAGATCCCTGCTTGATGTCTTTTGTCTGCATGCTTATTGACAAGTCCACCGCTATGACGATGTTGTAATTCTCATGCACTACGGGACGAGGGCTCGATAGATATAAAGGGCGCGAGCATGCAAAAACTAGGCATACGAAAGATGCGGCGCAGAGCGCGACTGTTATGAGCGATGACTGGGGCCTTCTGGCCATGACCAGCGGCACGGACGGCATGCGAAGCGGCTTTTTGCTCGGAATTTTCATCGGCCACAGGTAGTAGACGAGATACGGAGCAATGATCAGAAGGAGAAGCCACGGGTAGGTTATCTGAACCATCTTAGCCTCCAAATCTGCGAAAATATCCAGCCAAGTCCGTTTTTGAGAAGCGAACGTTTTTCAGCGTTAGTGAGCGGATGCTGTCCATAGAGCACGGCATCCCACATGTCTGAAAATTTGCTGAATTTCGAATAGCCTTTGGAATCTAGGTACGAAAGCCAAGGTTTTGATGACATAGCTCCGATTTTCGGATCGCGCAGATAAAACATCGCGGCGTCTTTGATGGCGGCATTCATCCTGGCGGCATAGCCTTCGCCCGATCTGTAGGCTTTAATAAGTTTTGTCATAAATCTGATCTGAGGGGCAATCATGCAGAATGACACGGCAAGAAGCAGGATTGCGATCACTGCAATCGCAGCCCACCAGACATACTCGTTTAGAACGAACGGTTCGGCGCCCAAATGAATGTCTTTGAGATTAAGGGCGGCGATCGCTTCGTGGTCGTATATTGCCATTGTTGCGTAGTCCTTTAGAAGACGCCTACTGCTTCGATGCGTCAAGCGCGACGTAGCGCTGGCAAGAATGCCTCAGCTGCGCCGAGAGCAGCCGCATGCGGTGCATGCCGATCTTTTTGTAATCTTCCAGAAATTTCTGATCAGAAGACGAAATGTATCCGACAGAATTTATATTGTCGACATACAGAGTGCCGTCTCTTGAGATCTCGATCTCCATCTTGTCGAATACGTGATAGCAGGTGACGATATGGTTTCTGTTCAGATAATGAAGCAGCGTCAGGGCTTTTGCCGAAAGCTGGTAAAAGTCGCTAAGCACGAAAATAACGCAGCCTGGGCGGATTGTTTCGCTCAGAGTCTTCAGCATGTCGCCGACAGTTTTGTTGGAAGCAGGATTAGCAAGGCCTTTGTGATATGCGTCATGAACGTTTTGCAGGTACCTGTAAACATCCTGTCTCTGGCTTGCAGGGGAAGTTCTGATTACTTCGTTTTTGACGGCGATAAGCCCAGAGATTTTGTCGTGATTTGCAATGCCTTGCCAGGCAAGAGATGCAGACATGACCGCAGCGACTTTTGCCTTCATGAGCCCTTCGGAACCAAAATACATCGTGTCCGTTAGGTCTGTGAGAATATATATAGTACGGTCGCGTTCTTCACGGAACAGTTTCGTATGCGGCGTGCCTGTTCTTGCGGTGATGTGCCAGTCAATATTGCGAACGTCGTCTCCTGGCACGTAGGCGCGCACTTCGTCAAATTCCATGCCTCTTGCTTTTGAAGTCGAGACATGGAATCCGAACATTGAAGACGACACGCGTTTTCTTAACGGGAGAAGAACGTTCGCGGGTTTGGCATGCACCAACTCGTCGAACGCCAGCTCTGTTGCGCTCATGCTACGCCACCACTACCAGACTGAGGATCTTCTCGATTACGTCATCCGGCTGGATGCCCTCTGCTTCCGCGTCCATGCTGAGCATGATGCGGTGACGCATGACTGGGTATGCGCAAATCTGGATATCGTCGGGAGTCACATAGTCGCGGTTGCTGAGCCATGCTCTTGCGCAGGCGCAGCGGCTCATTGCGAGAGTCGCACGCGGGCTGACACCGCAGGATATCCATCTTGCAAGATCGCCGTGCACTGCAATCGGATTACGCGATGCGTTGACGATATTGACGATGTATCTTTGAAGATCGTCTGCGATTCTCACGTTGAGCACGTCGCTTCTTGCATCAAACAGTTCCTTCTGCGTCATGACAGGATGTTCCGTTTCTGGATCGCGGGAATGCTGAACCTCAAAAGTATTGAGTTTAAGAATGTTCAGTTCATCCTGTGCGGAAGGGTAATCAATCTTGATGTGAAGCATGAATCTGTCGAGCTGCGCTTCGGGGAGAGGATAGGTTCCTTCCTGCTCAAGAGGATTTTGCGTCGCCATGACCATGAAAAGATCAGGTAGCTGATATGTTTTTCTGCCGATCGTGATTTGCTTTTCGCCCATGGCTTCCAAAAGAGCGCTCTGCACCTTCGCTGGGGCGCGGTTAATCTCATCTGCAAGCAAAATATGGTGGAAAAGAGGTCCGGGCTGGAAAACAAACGAGCCGTCTTGAGGACGGTAAACGTCGGTTCCCGTGATATCGGCAGGGGGCAGATCTGGAGTAAACTGAATTCTGTGGAATTTGCCTTCTATGCACTTAGCAAGCTCTTTGATGGCGCGAGTTTTTGCAATTCCCGGTGGTCCTTCTACGAGAATGTGGCCGTCGGAGAGCAATGCGAGCATGAGCCCGTCGATGAGATCGAGCTGACCGAGAACGCGCGAACTCAGATATTCGCGCACGGCCAAAACTTTATCTTTAAACATTGAACAATTTCCGCTATTAAAAAACCGCATCATTATATAGTGTTTAAGAGCGCGCGTTTACGTGCGTGATATCAAATTGCGATCGCTCTTTTGCGCGATTTGGGATAATTGGCGCAAATATGCGCAAATTAAGGAGTATCCGATGATTGTTTTGATGCGCCACGCTGAGGCAGGATATGCTTTGCACGATGCCGACAGAAGACTTACCGCAGCGGGGCTAAAGTCCGCCGAGGAGAAAGCTCTGCAACTTAAAACATTGGTTCAGGGATTTGATGTCGCTCTTGTAAG
>JAZQPH010000131.1:0-13741 GCA_045628385.1 Succinivibrionaceae bacterium | reverse complement strand
TCAGAAGAGAGCGGGTACAACCACTATCGCTGCAAATTTGATTTATCGTCCTTGGTCGATGAACATATCGTCGATGAGGGCACTGTCATACAAGTTGAAGATGTTGCGTTGATATTTAAAAATATTACGTTTAAAGCCGATTCCGAATGCTCCAGTGATTATTCGGCATCTTCATATGTCAATTCCGAATTGGCTTGCAGATACAATGCATTAAGCAATCTGCAGATTGAATTGACCTCGCCAAAGGGAACTCACAGCATTCTCAAGCATCTAAACAGTTATGCCAGAACAATTGAAGAAAATGCATTGCTGATGACCCATGCGTTCTACCAAGAAACACTTGACACTTCAGGCACATGGACGATTGACATCATTTCCAAGAATAAAATAGATTTGACCGCGAAACCTGTATCTTTTGGTTTTAGATTATATGGCTTTGAATTTTAAGGAGAATATATGTTGAACAAATCATTATGTATAGGTTTGGCATACGCGGGCCTAAGCGTTGCGGCAATCGCCGATGACGGGAAAAACGCCATCCTTGACGGAAACGAAGTCACCATTTATGAAAATTTTGCGATACAGGAAGGCGGTTCAAAATCAGACGAAGATAAACTTGGCGTGAACGGTATCGGCCAAGAGGTCATAGCCGATTTGCGAAACGATCTGCGAGCCGTCAAAAGCGATGCAAATAATGGAAGTTTCGTGGCTTTGGTAGTCGCGAAGGATAATAATCTGCCTACATATGCAATTAATTCAGAAATTCGTTATGTCTGCAAAAGCAATGCGAATAATTGCATTCCCGACGGAATGACGGCAGAGAGAATCGGCACTTCGCAAATTTACAAAGTCACGGTCAGCAATTTTGCTGAATGGCAAAATGCCATGAATGTCTTAAAGCAGTCGGACTTCGTGAAGAAAGTTTATCCAAGCTACAATTATGGATATAAAAATGTAGCATACTGATCAGAGTTTATGCTCAAGACAAATGGTTGCCAATACGGTTTAATCTCATAAGTCAACAGTAAAGCTTTGGAAAAAAATGGTGGCGGTCGGTTTGACCGCCGTTTTGTTACTGAATATTCGGAGAATATCATGCCTTTTATCGATGCAAAAGTTTCCATGCCGTTGTCCCAGGAAAAAAAGGACAGCCTCAAAACAAAATTCGGCAAAGCCGTAGCTATTATCCACAAGCCGGAATCATATTTAATGGTCGGAATCCAAGATAACTATGCGTTATACATGGGCGGAAAATCGCTTTCCAAGGGAGCTTTTGTCTCGGTATCGCTGTTCGGAAATGCGTCACCGTCTGATTATTCAAAAATGACCGCGGAAATTTGCAAAATCATGGAAGATGAATTGGGGATTCCCGGCAATGCCGTTTACGTTACCTATCAAGGCATCTCAGATTGGGGATGGAACGGGCAAAACTTCTAAAAGCCAATGACTTTATTCTTCGGGACTTTCGGATGATGCATAAAGAAGAAATTGGCATTCCCTACGGGGTTTGAACCCGTGTTTACGCCTTGAGAGGGCGTCGTCCTGGACCACTAGACGAAGGGAATATTTGAGTTTCTGAATTATAGCGGCCATTTTGGTTTTGCCAATGCCGATTGACGATTTGCGGATACTGATTGCTTTGTTTTTGTTCAATGAAGGCGCAATTCTAATAAATTGCGCCTTTTTGTGCTCATATGAGGTCGACGAACATGTACTATGTTCAGCCTATTTGAATTTATATCCTTTTTTGCGCTTTTTTGAACCGCGTCATGGTTTATAATTGCGTCAGTTTTTCTTTTATCTAACCCAGTGGTGCATATGGCGTCTGCAAACAATAGTCTTGCGGCTGCATTCTGCAGCAATTTCCTGGGAAACGCTCCAGTCTGGTATAAGCTGGTCATCGTTTCCTTCCTGATCATCAATCCGGTGATTTTCTCCATCAGTCCGTTCATTGCGGGATGGCTTCTCGTCGCGGAGTTCATTTTTACTTTGGCGATGTCGCTTACATGCTATCCGCTTCAGCCGGGCGGTTTATTGGCAATTGAAGCGGTTGCCATCGGCATGACCACTCCTGGCCACGTATATGCCGAAATTCACGCCAATGTCGAAGTTTTGCTTCTTCTGATGTTCATGGTTGCGGGCATTCACTTTGTGAAGCAGCTGCTTCTGTTCGTGTTTTCAAGGGTCATCGTCGGCATCAAGTCCGTTGTCACGGCGTCGTTTGTGTTCTGCATCGCAGGCGCTTTCCTCTCGGCGTTCCTTGATGCTTTGACCGTACTTGCCGTGTTTATCTCCATTTGCGTAGGTTTTTACGGCATTTACCACAAAGTTGTTTCCACAAGCGAAGCAAGCACGAAAGACGACTCTGAAGTTCCGAATCAGCTCGATCGTAAAGATCTCAACAACTTCCGCGCGTTCCTTCGCAGCATTCTTATGAGTGCAGCGATCGGTACCGCATTGGGTGGCGTGTGCACTATCGTCGGCGAGCCTCAGAACCTTATTATCGGCGCCAAGGCAGAATGGACTTTCAGCCAGTTCTTCCTCCGCATGGCTCCTATTACTCTTCCGTCTTTGGTATTCGGTCTCTTGACTTGCTTCTTGGTATGCAAATTCAAGTGGTTCGGCTACGGCACGGGGCTTCCTGATAAAGTTCGCGACATTCTTGCTAAGAGCGTTCGCGAAGCCGATTCCAAGCGCACAATGCAGGACAAGGCGAAGCTGATTGTTCAGGGCGCCGTCTGCATTTGGCTCATTGTCGGTCTTGCTTTCCACCTTGCGGCGGTCGGCGTTATCGGTCTTACCGTCATCGTTCTTGCCACCGCTTTCAGCGGCATCGTTTCCGAAGGAAAAATCGGCAAGGCATTTACCGAGTCGCTGCCGTTCTGCGCTCTTTTGTGCGTATTCTTCACCATCATCGGCGTAATCGCGGATCAGAAACTGTTTGCGCCAATTATTGATTACGTATTCAGTCTTGAAAACTTCAGAGCTCAGGTAGGCGTTCTTTTCTGGGCAAATGGTCTTCTCTCTTCCGTATCCGATAATGTATTTGTCGGAACTTTGTACATTGACGAGACTTTCCGCGCTCTTGTAAGCGGCATGATTACCCGCGATCAGTTCGATGAGCTAGCAATTGCCATCAATGCCGGCACGAACCTTCCGTCTGTTGCCACCCCTAACGGACAGGCTGCGTTCCTCTTCCTCCTTACATCAAGCCTTGCTCCGCTTATCCGCCTGTCGTACACGAGAATGTTCTATATGGCATTGCCGTTTACCATTGTGCTCTGCGCAGTGAGCTTCCTTTGCGTTGTGTATGTTCTCCCTGATGCTACCGAATGGATGTACAACAACGGAATCATTCAGCACATGACCGATGCAAATACGTTAAGTTCGGCGGAAGCATCTTCTGTGGAAGCAGGTCACTAACGGCGAATTTAGATAAGGATCGTAACGATCCAATGGTATAAAATAATTGGGCGTTCTTCGGAGCGCCCTTTTTATTTTATGTCCCGGAAATCGCGGCAATTTTCGGCAAATATGGAGAAAACTATGTTCGGCTTTATTAAAAAGTTCATGCTGAATCTGCTCGATACCAGAATGTATTGGTTCTGCGTGGCAGCTATTTCCGCGATTTTTGAGTATTGCGGTTACTATTTTCAATATGTTGAAGATCTTAAGCCTTGCGAACTGTGCGTATATGAGCGCTGCGCATTTGCATGTATCCTCATCATCGGGCTGTTTGTGATGATTAAGCCTAATGTGCTTAAGTGGATAGGCATTCCTGCATGGATTTATGCTGCGTACATGGGACTTTCCGTCGCTATCGAGCATGTTGCGGCCGAAAACAATATTTTTGCAACTTGCAACCAGACCATAGGTGCGGGCCGCTTCTGGATACCGCTAGATCAGTACATACCAGAATTCTTCAATCCAACAGGCGCCTGCGGCGATATTCCGTGGAAGTTGTTCGATTTGTCCATGCCGTGGTGGGTAAGGGCAATATTCATTGGCTATCTTTCAGCGATTGCTGTATCGGTGCTTTGGCATTTGGCAATGACGCACTGGCGCCGCCGCGCGGTTCGCGAAGGTTGGTTCAGCTGAATCAGAAACCGCTTACGTATGGGGAACGGCTAGATGAAATTGTCAGGCATGCACAAATCGGCAGCTATTTTCGCTATCTTTTGCTTGCATGCTCTGGCAGCGGTATTTTTTATCTATGATTTGTCTAAAAGCAAACATCTTCCTGAAAATAAAGAGATAAGCGAATCTGTCCCGCTCCGCGTTGCCGCACGGCCTGGTTTTTCAGCTGCAAAAGATGCAGGCGAACCGTCGGTTGCTTCTGCCAAAAAATCGGAAGATTCTTCGGCAATGTCAGTTCATGATTTTCCGCGCATAGCTGAATCCGGCAGAAATTCCGATATGGCGAATGCAAAGACGCATCCTGCAGAAATGCCTGCTTCGCAGGTCGACTCCCTTCGAAAAAAAACACGCGAAGCAAAACCGAAAGAGCCAGCTTCCGCCGATGTTTCCAAAAAGCAGCCAAAAGTTGTGGCGACAACTGAATTTTCAGAGAACGGCAAGGCCTCGGGAAGAGCCTCATCGTCCAGACCTTCACAGCCGACGGCAAAAGCGCATAAGGCGGGAAAAGGCGGTCAGAACGCATCTTTGCCATGCGCCTCGGGCGGCATATGCGACGCAAGTTCTCTTGCCGTAATCCTAAGGCCAGATTTTGTTTATCCGGCATCAGCAAGAAGAAGAGGAATTCAGGGCAGTGTGGTTCTTCTTCTTTCCGTCGGTGCGGATGGCAAGGTTTCGTCATCCAAGGTATCGGGCAGTTCAGGTTTCGGGGTTCTTGATGCATCGGCTGCCGAATATGCTTCAAAGATGATTTTTGATAACCCATATCAGACAGGAATCATCGTAAGATTGCCTGTGACTTATAAGCTCGGACAATAAATATAAGCAGTTTTCAGCCATTGATCAAATTTACCAAGTCCAGTATGGATGTATGAGCGGCGAATCCAAATCAGAATTGCTATAATCCATTTAGATAGGCATGCTGTGCGTGCCATATGTCAAAGCACGTGCCGCAGGAATGATTCCTCAGGCATCGGTTTTTGAAAAAGGACGGTTTTCCTGAATGGCAAAAGAAAGACGCTACAGGCTGGTGACAAAAGAGAGCTGGAAAGATTTTGCAGCCAAAGGGTCTTTTTCCCCGATTTCTATTCTGAAACATCAGGAACATAACTCCCATGTGGAGAGACCGTTCATCCGCAAATTTATTTTTGTCGTCAGGCTCGTGCGCAAGTGGAGCAAAGTCAAAAAACTCATTAATTTTCTAAATTTGCCTGACATGCATGCCGTAGCCGATGCCGATGCCGATATTTTCCAGAAGATACTTCGTCCGTATGAAGTCGCAAAACAATCGGCCACGAGGCGACTTAACTCTTTTATGACGCATGAAACCTTAGCGCATAAGTCGCTGGGTGCCGATAATTTCTTAAAAATGCATTCTGAGGGAGTAGAGTTCTCCGAATTCCCGCTTATCGAAGGTATTGAAAAGCCATTCAGGCTGGTTTCCAGAATTTGCACAACGCACCGGCGCGAAGGCGAAATGAGTTTTGCGATCATGCGCCGCATGAGCGTCGACAGCGTATTCTTCGGAACCGAGGAAGGCGATGTCCGAGTCTTTTCTCTTGCCATCAATTTCGGAATGATTGACGGCAAATTGGTTCTTAAAATCAACTCCGTTCAGGGGTGCGAACCCGATTGCCATGACCCGAACAAAGAAATCAGCTTGGCGACAAAGTGCGCCTTCGGCTATATGCCAAAGTATTTGCTGATAGATGCGGCTTTTGAAATAGCCGAAGCCATCGGGGCCGAAGCGGTTCTGGGCATCAAAAAGACGAGCCATGTTTATGCCAACGCGCATTACACCGAAAAGGTCGGCGATGAAGTAATCATGGATTATGACAAGACGTGGCAGGAATATGGAGCGGTATCTTTTAATAAGGATTATTGGAAGATATCTCCGCGCGAGCGCAAACCTATAGAAGAAGTCGCATCAAAAAAGCGTTCGCAATATAAAAAACGCTATGCTTTGGCTGATGCAGCATTTGCTTCTATAAAATCTGTCTTCGGTTCCGCCGTGTGATGCTCAAGGGTTCAGAATCTTTTGCGTCCAGATCTTTTTTGTTTGTTAAATTTTGAACTGTCTCACAATCCCTAAATTTGCTAAAATACCGCTCGGCGCAGACATATGTCTGCCTTCTTTATATGGTTTTTTGCCAGAAATTATCACTAAGGTTCTGAGTTATGACGTTTAATTGGGTTGCCCAGTTGACGCTCCTTATATCTTTGGTAAGCGTGTTCGGCTTAATGCTGGGCAAACTTAACTATAAGGGGTTCGGCTTGGGCATCGGCGGCGTACTGTTCGGTGGCATTATCGTCGCACACTTTGCCAACACCTACGGATGGGTCGATTTTTCCGATCCAAAGATTGACAGCGCACGCTACTACATTCAGGAATTCGGATTGATCCTGTTTGTTTATGCTATCGGTAACTCTGTCGGTCCGAGTTTCTTTGCTTCGCTCAAATCTTCGGGTCTCAAGCTGGTGGCTCTTGCGGTTACAATCGTAGCATTGGGCTTCATTGTATCGCTTGCCATCTACTATGCGACCGATGTTAAACTTACCGAAATTCTCGGTATCTACTCAGGCGCAGTTACCAATACGCCTGCCATCGGCGCTTCCATTCAGATGATTACCGATGTGACGACCAACACACCGATGATTGCCAAGGATTTTGTCGCTGCCAGAGAAACCCTCATCGCCATGACCGATGAAGCAATTTGGGGCACTCCTGAGTCTCTTACCGCGCGACTTTTGAACGTCAGAACCATTAATGAAGGCTATGCAGTGGCATATCCGTTCGGTATTCTCGGCCTTCTCATCACGATGATTCTTATGAAGATTTTCTTCAGAGTCAACGTGGCTGAGGCTGGTCAGCAGTACGAAGATTCCAAGACCGACGGCGGCAAGAAACTTCATTCTGTCAATGTTTCCGTAACCAATGCCAACCTGGCAGGCGTTAAAGTGCACGAGGTGCCGGATCTTGCTGACGGCAAGATTGCCTGCTCTCGCATCAAGCGCGGCAACAAACTTTCGGTTCCTTCTGAGGAGACCATGGTTGCTGTTAACGATGTTCTGCACCTTGTCGGACCTGAAGAGACGCTCAAGCGTGCCGTTATGGATATTGGCGTTGAAGTAGACGTCAGTATGACAACGAAGGACTCTGAATATGTGTCCCAGCGTCTTGTCGTAACCAACGACAAGATCCTCGGCAAGACTTTTGCAGAACTTGCTCTTCATCAGCGCCACGACGTAGTAGTATCGCGCATGCGCCGTACCGGCATCGAACTGGTTCCTTCGCCTGATATGTCCGTTCAGTTCGGCGACTTTATCAACGTTGTCGGCGCTAAAGCAGACGTTGAAGCGGTTGCAAAACTTGTTGGCGACTCCCAGAGCAAATTGCAGCAGGTTCGTCCTCTGCCAATTTTCCTCGGCATTTTCCTTGGTCTGATCCTCGGCTCCATTGCGATTCCGGTTCCTGGCGTACCAGCGGCTCTTAAATTGGGTCTTGCTGGCGGTCCGCTCGTTATGGCCATCATTCTATCCCGTTATGGAAGCACCATCTTCGGCGGCAAGGTATATTGGTTTATGCCTCCTTCAGCCAACGCTACCATCAAGGAACTCGGCATCGTTCTGTTCCTTGCTTGCGTCGGTCTTAATGCCGGTCAGTCATTCTTCGCATCCGTATCGAGCGCGCGCGGTCTGTGGTGGCTGCTTTACGGCGTGATGATTACCTTTATTCCGGTATTTACCGTTGCCCTTATCGGCATGTTCATGAAGGTTAACTACCTTACGCTTTGCGGTACTATCTCTGGTGCCTGCACCGATCCTCCAGCGCTTGCCTATGCGAATGCTATGCACACGAGCCCTGAAGCTCCGTCCCTTGCGTATGCAACCGTATATCCGTTCAGCATGTTCTTGAGAATTTTGTCTCCGCAGCTGTTCGTCATACTCTGCATGCTGATAGGCTGATAGCAATTTCTTAATATCATCAGCCCAGCTGATGGCACAAAAAGACGTCTGGCATTAAGCAGGCGTCTTTTTTTGGGGCATGAAAAATGTATAGCAGCCTCGAAAAATTGATTTGCATTGTTAGAGTTTGGACAGACGATACGAAGCAAGAAAGCGGCCAGCCGCTAGCATTATTGTTGCTTGCCGAACAATTGGCCTTTGCGAGGCGATATGACATACGCAAACTTCAGTTTGCGCTTATGGTTGCAAAAATCCCCTGATAAGCACCGGGGATGATAGATGCGGCAAGATTGAGAAACGGTATTAGTCGAGTGCGGATTTTACCGATACTATGCTCCACCATTCGCCTTTAGGCTTGAACACTGCTGTGAATGAGCCGACTTTTCTGGATTCAAATTCGCCTGCGTCGTTTGGCTCGTCCGTCAAGAGATTGCCTTTGATTTCTCTTGCTCCGTCGGGCATTCCCGTGCCTGACGTTGCCTCTGCATATGGCTCGATTCCGTCGGCTGCATTGAATAGATAACCGTCGCCCGTGAAATAGTACTCGCCGTCTCTGGTTACCGGCAGGGATGCAGGTACTGTGCCGAAGAATGAATTCAGCTGCTCAAGCACGTGTTTGCCTCTTACAAATGTATCGCCGTACTCGCATTCGTCTTCCTCGCAGCGTCTTGCCTTCGGTTCTTTGCCGTCGCCGTCGATATAGTTGATGCGTACGGCGAAATTGAGCATCGATTTCTGACCTTCCGGAGTATCGAATTTTGTTGAATCGATGTTATAGGTTCCCGTGGTTGTGATTTTGCTTACCAAGAAACCAAAAGTCATGAGATCGTCGTCAGATACAGCTTGTGCGGTTGAACCCTTGTCTGCATCTTTTGGGCTGACGCATACCTTAAAATCGCTGCCTTCCCAGCATCCGTTTTTCTTTTCAGCGACTCCCCATCTTGAATTGATGCCGTCTGTTGTAAGACCGGTAACCATGGCCTTGCCTTTTTCGAATTCAAAAACGGAAATCATGCTGACAGAATCTGTAATAGTTTTTTTGCTCTTTCGCTGGATGGATATTTCTTCTGTTTCGGATCCCGTTTCGGACGCATACATTGCTTGGCAATCCTGAACATCGATAGTTTTTCCGGAACTTGTGACAGAACAGGAAGCGTCCTGAAATTCGGGGGCAGACCATGCGCAAGACGCCATTGCGCTGAGTATTGCGATTGCTGCGGATTTTTGGGCAAAAATCATCGTGATTGCTCCTTCCTGAGGAAAATATGCACTACTGGGTGCGATTGTAATGCAAAGCCGAGTGCTCTTGTCGAATGCCGTCTTATTTGACTGACGGAGTTTGATACTCTTTAAGAATTTGGATGCCGGGGAACGATGCGGGGTTTTGTCTGTCCAATGGGATTATAATTAGAGAATTTTTCGGCAATACGGCTGCAGGCTTGTAACGGGGGCGGGGTGAAATCGATTATTTTGAGAGCGGCGATTCTCGGAAGTCTGTTTGTTTCTGCAGAATCGCCGGCTGCTGATGATTTTGCAGATAAGCCCGCAGCCGCAAAATCAGCAGATTCGGTTATTCAAAAGGAATCGGAAAAGCAACCGCGCAGCGAATCTATTGCCGAGTCGGACAATTCCGGTGGCTTTGATGCCGCAACGCCTGTAAAAAATAAGCTTTCGTCATCGGGAAAAATAATTGCGATCGCAGCAGAAAGCACAGCCCAAACTCCCGTATTGGCGCATGATCGCAAGGCATCTTCGGGGAAGTCTGAAGCTCCTTCGGATACACACAAAAACAAATCTGGTCAGCCAGCAAAACGATCAGGCTCAGTTAATGCCCCGGTCAGACTTGGCGGTCCCGCAAGAGCCCATCATCTTCGTCACTATGGCCAGCATGGAGCAATCGTTCCCGGCTCATCTTCAAAAACTGCCGATGATCGTTTCGGTCCGCAGGCGATTGCGGGCGTGTCTGAAGATGCGGGAGAATCAGGAATCGAAGGCTCTCTTCTCAATAATCCGTCAGATTCTTTGATGCCTCAGAATCCGTATGAACCCGAAAGAACGAGCGCCATTACTTATCTGGATGTTCTGACGGGAAAGTCGACTCTGCATACGGACGGCGTCAACATCGGCGAAGTTCCGAAGTACGGCACGTTTCGCATGGGCAAAAAGGGCGAGGTGGTCTACAAAGCTCCCGACATGTCTCTTCTTGTTTCTGCCAGCCGTCCGATTGCAGATATTTTTGATGAATTTTCGGTGATCCTGCCTAATGGATCTGTCATTGCCTACAAGGTGTATTTCGCCTCCGATCCGTTTCTCATCAAGCAGTGGTATATCAAAAATTACGGTCTTGATGCCTATGACGTGTTTGCCGTGCGGGAAGGCAGAATGCTGTATCCGCGCATGGGTTACGAACTGTCTGGCAAACCGGGGCTTGATCTTAACGTATCGGGAGCCTGGAAACGCGGACATACGGGCAAAGGCGTAAACGTCGTGGTTTACGATAACGGAGTTGACGCGAGAAACTCCGATCTCGAAGCAAACATTCTTGCCGATCGGGCCGTGGATTTTTCAGGACAGTCATATTCTTTTGATTCTTCGGACTATGCGGGGCGCGCGCATGGCACGGCCGTTGCCGGCATAGTGGCCGCAGTCGGTTCAAACGGCAAAGGCATCAGAGGAATCGCATACGACGCCAAGATTATTCCATGGAAAACATCGGGGGATATAAGCGATTTTGCCAAAATGGAGTTTTCGTCCGACATTGGAGTGCTGACGTCTTCGGTGACGCCTTATAAAATCGGCAACGGCGTCATATCAGGATACGGAAGCGAGGCAAAAGAAACGTTCGGAATGGCTTTGGCATCCGATATCGCTTTTTTTCAGTCAGTCGGAAATGTTCATAACAAGCCGCTTACGGAATTGCATCCCGACGGTACTCTTGAAGTGGTGTACGCAGCCTGCTACGTGTACGGCACGGATTGCTTTTTTTCGAACCCGCTCGATAAATTTCCCATCTATTATCCCATAGTCAATTCCGTTGCCGGCGTCGATTCGAACGGTGCGCATCTTGTCTATTCGAACTCATCGGCTGGAAATGCTTTTTCTGCCTTCGGTCAGATGATCGATTCAAGACAGACGGGTTACGATCGCGGCAAAGGCATTCTTTCGACAGGACCGGTCGGCGATGCCATGGACAATTTCAAAAGATTCAGTTCCGACTATGATTTTGAATTTGGCGAGTTCAGCGATTATTTTTCGCAGTTTTACGGCGGAGAGCTGGAAGAAAACAACCGCATGGAATATATCGGGCTCATGAACGGAACGTCTTCAGCGGCGCCGATGGCGGCAGGCGTCGCCGCGCTGGTGCGCTCCGTCAATCCTGAGCTTACTGCGGCAGACGTTGCCGACATTATGATAAGAACAGCCAGAAGATCGGCGGTTCCAGGCGTGCCAAAGAGCATAAAAGACAAAAAAAGAATATGGTTCGAGGATGGGGAAAAGCTGATTATCCTCAGAAAAGACAAGGCCAACGGTGCAGGGCTCGTATTTGATAATCTTTTCGGTTATGGGCTTATAGATGCCGAAAGGGCCGTGGCCGTTGCTGAAAACTATCAGCCTGGCGATCGTGAACTTGCAGTATGGGCATACAGGCATCCTTACAGACTCAAATTCTCTTCGCTTGAATATGCTCCAGCCAAAAAATTTTCCGATGCCGCAAAAGAATCCGAATCTGCCATGTCGAAACAATTTGTCGTTGCCGACGCGGTGCTGGAAATACCTGCTTCCTTTGTCGAACATTTCGGCACAGCAAGCCAATGCGGCGGAATCGGGTATGCTGGCGGTCACAGATATGTGACTGGCCTGACTGAGCTTAATGACTGCAAAATTAAGGATTTTACTTTTCTGCAGATTGAGGTGCAGTCGCCATCCGGAACGGTGAGCGTGCTCAAACCGATGGGCGCAGCTGTCTACCGCACAGGAGATACGCCAGGCGCATGGCGCATAGCTTCAAAGGCCTTTTACGGCGAGAATGCCGAAGGCGTATGGAAAATCAGAATAATTTCGTCCCTTGGCGAAGATCCAAAGCCGATAAAGGAAGCTTTGTCGGGAAAATTCGGCAAAGTATCCGCAATGAAAAATAATTCTCCTGAACCAATTTCGTTCGATGCCAGGCTTCTTCTGTATCCCGGCGTGTGCGGACAATGCGGGAATACCGAAATTCTGGAAAAACGCCGCAACCGCTCGGCTCTTGCCGCTGCCGAAAGTCGCTGACGATACATCGTTATTGATGCAGGTGGCAGAGCGTCTGCCGCCTGATCGCTTTTATGCTTCAACTTCTGACTTTTCTTCAGCTGGCGGAAAAGCCTCGCATAAACTTCATTTTTGTGCGGTGCGCGGCAAGTGGTAAAATACCTGAACAAAATCACAAATTCTCAGGAGACTCGGAGTGAAAAAACTTCTTCTGGCATCTTGCTGCGCTGCCGCTATTTTTATGAGCGGATGCGAGAGCGTCGCCGATTTGATGACATATGTTTCGCCGTCCAATAAGCCGATTGAAGAGACGAACAGCATCTTTGCAAGTCTCCCTGTAGCTGACAACGTTTTCGATGATACTGTTTCCGTGCGCGGAGAAATCAGCGATACGAACAACTTCGGAAAGGGTTACAAAGTCTATGATTTTGACACCGGCAGAAGCGTTTTCAGAACTTATGCGTTGCCGCTTAACGCGACCAACATCAACATCAAGATTGAATCGCAGATCGGCAAAACAACGTTTGCTCCGAGCGTGGCCCTTTTGACCAAAGACAAGCGTCTGGTGAGAATAATTCAGTTTTCAAGTTTTGAATACAGACCGCTTAGCGATCTGACGTCCGATAATTTAAGACTCAAATTCAATCTTAACAATTTCTCGGCAGGAGAAAATGCCATCGCTTACATGGTCATCTTTACTCAGGACAAAGACCTTCAGGGAACGACCAAGATTGTTCATCCTGCCAAACTTTATGCCATGTCCCATAAATCGGCTGTTCCTGAGATCGAAGATCCGCTGATTCCGCACGCAAGACTCGGACGCGTCGACGTCTATATCAGCATGGAATCAAGCTCCGCAGATAGCATCAGTGAATTCTGGGATTCGCTTGACGGACCGTTGTTCGGCGGCAGCAGCCATCAGTACATTTCTGATGACGACGACGGTTCCGTAAAGTCTGATAACAAAGGCGCTGTCGTGACTATCGGCGGAAAAACTCAGGTAGTTCAGGCGAAGAATCCTGAGAAAGCCGATGCCGAAAAGGCAAAAGCCGCAGATGCAAAAAAGCAGCCGGCAGCTCCAAAAGGCTCGATGCTCAAAGAAACCGAAGACATGTACAACGACATGATCATGAAGGCCGCTAATTCAGGCGACATCGCAAAGGCGATGAAACTTGCGGAAGAGGCCGTCAATGCAGGTTCTTCGACTGCGGATCAAACTCTCGCGAAAGCTCTGCGAAAGTCTAAATAACTTCGAAAAGTCATGAGCAAAAGGATCGGCAGCGCCGGTCCTTTTTTGTTTCTGGCAGGCTTATTGAAAGTTAGTGTTGTACTTATGTTGGGAGCGGGGACATCCATCTGTAGAGCGATCAGAAAAGTTGACCAGGAAAACGAT
>JAZQPH010000130.1:0-8868 GCA_045628385.1 Succinivibrionaceae bacterium | reverse complement strand
TCATGTCGTTGTTTTTGAGGATGACTGGGAAGTCAAAGTTAGCAAAGAAGGATCGATTGTTGATGTTGATAATGCCGTGGTCGTCGGCGGCGGCAAAACCAAAAAAGGCGATAAAACATATCTTATAGTCAAAAAGAGTTCTGATGCAGGCGCGACAATATTTTATGAAGATGATAGTTGTTGCTTGAATCTGAAAGCTGACTGATATGGATTAGTTCAATTCTGAGTATGACCCGCGCAAGCGGGTTTTTTATTATCAAGCGCATCGAGTATAAAAAAGCACGGTTGTCATTTCGGACATAAGATATAGATATAGATCTGGCACTGTTAGTTTTTTGTTTATTTTCAAAATGTTATGTCAATATAGCGGAAAGCGAAAGAAAAGGAAGAGGAACGCTCTGCCGATAATTTGCAACCTGTTGAGGCTGAACATGGGCGCGGCGCGGTGACGATGCCTGCCGACAAGTCGATTAAACAGAAGTCTCGAGACGACGGATTATCCCGATAGTGTGGGGAATCGTCGAGAGTGTCGAGAGAAAAGGGGGTAGTCCCCCTTTTTTGTGTGTGACAGTTACTTTCGTTACGAAAAAGGTAACGAAATGCAAATATTTGTTTGGAAAGTATTGAATTTGAATCCAAATAGCGCTAAACTTTTGTTACCAAATCGGTAATAAAAATGAAAGGATGGGAATAATTAGGTTTGGGAATGCAAATACTGTATAAGAATGAAACAGCAAAGAAACAGTTTTGTTCTGAGCACGAGAAAAAGTGGCGATATCCTGAGCAAGTAAAAAAAGAAACTTGTGTCTGCAGAGAACTTTATACTTAATGCAGAGTCGTTAATGGATGTTGCTAATTATCCTCCATTTCATTTTGAACATTTAAAAGGTGATAGAAAAGATGAATGGAGCATACGATTAGGTAATACAGGATATAGAGTAACAATGATTCCTTGTGATAACGATGGAAATGAGATCACTGAAGGGGATATTTTAGCTCAATGTAAAATGATTAAAATTGTGAAGGTAACGGAGGTGTCGAACCATTATGAGTAATGTAAATGAATACAAAGATATAGTGGCATTTCACCCTGGATATTATATTGCGGATATTATTGAAGACATGGAAATTAGTCAAGCTGAGTTTGCCACAAGAATGGGAACAACAGCAAAGACTTTGAGCCAGTTAATTAATGGGCAGGCTAATATTTCAAACGACTTAGCAAAGAAGCTTTCTGTAATGCTTGGAACAAGCGTAGGAGTTTGGCAGAATTTACAGAATACTTATGATCAAAAATTGATTGAGATACAGCAGGCTAAGGATATTGATGCACAGGCAGAACTTGCAAAAGAAATAGATTATAAATACTTTGTTGATGTATTTGGTTTGCCAATAGCAAGAAGTATAAATGATAAAGTGGCAAATTTATGTAAGTTTTTTAAGGTTGCAGATTTAAGAATTATGTTGCAACCGGATTTTTTGGTAAACTTCAGATCAAGTTCATCTTGTAATAGTCAGAAGAATATTTTTAATTCTAGAGCATGGATTCAAACAGCTATAAACATCTCAAAAAGTATTGATACAAAACCTTATAGTGCTGAGAAACTAAAAGGGTATTTGCCAGAGCTTAGAAGCATGACTGTTAAGAAGCCAGATGATTTTTTACCAAGAATGCGTGAAATCTTTGCTGAATGTGGTGTAGCATTTGTTTTATTACCACATCTGAAGAATTCCGGAGTGAATGGTGCTGTTAAATGGAGATCAGAGGATAGAGTAGTGCTTGCGATGAATAATCGAGGATTAGACGCAGATAAGTTCTGGTTTTCATTATTCCATGAAATTAAGCATGTACTCCAACAGAAGATTAAGACTGTATTTATTAGTAGCACAGTAGAAGAAATGATGGATATTAACAATACTCTGGAAAAAGAAGCAGATAAGTTTGCAACAAACTATTTGATTTCACTTGCGGATTACAGAAGATTATCACCTTCAAGATATACTTCTGATGATGAGATTGTTGAATTTGCTAAAACAATAGGAATTCATCCAGGAATTGTAGCCGGAAGATTGCAGCATGAAGGAATCATAGCACAGAACAGATGCTCAAAGTTAAAAGAAAAGTATGTGATTGAAATAAAGCCTTAGGTGACATAATAGTTTGTGAACTAACAAATGATGATTTTAATCATTTAATTGCAGTAACAAATTATGAAAAATAATCAATACACTACTTGAAGAAAAATTAAATGTAGTAAAAACTTTTACCGAGAGGGGGCACTCCCGATTTATATTATAAAATTAATGTTATTCCATTTGAAAAAATAGCGTTATTCTTCAAAAAATTTTGTGATTATATTGTTCGATATTATCAAACACAATATGTGTGTTTGTTATTAATTCAAAAATTAAATTATTACCATAAAAATAATTTAGAGGTTTCTCTAAATTATTTTTAATTATTTGTCTTTATATGCAACAGGTCCTGTTATAACATAATTCTTATGATACGTTTAACGCGTTTGCATGAACATTCAATCGCGCGATGACGGCATGGAAATACAAATAGCCATTACTTAATTTGAATTCATTTTTTACATTGATTTGTTGTTTGGCGATTTTGTTTAACCTATTTTCAGATCAATGCGGTAGGATTATCGTTGTTGTGATTGTCAAGGAAGGGTTCGATGGGCGAAAAATCAAATCTCAGGCTTGTTAAGACATTCATTTTCAGCAGACACAACATCCGCGGCGATCTGCCGGAGGCTGCCGCAATTTTGAGGTTTATTTCTCCCAGGAACTGGACTCATTCTGCCGAGGGGACAGCAAATCTTACTGCCAAGGGCGTAAAAGCCGAACTGTCGATGGCAAGATACTTAAAAAACTATTTTTGCCGCGAAGGTCTGTTTGCAGAGGGAGCAAAGCCTGCGTCAGGCGAAATCCGCATCTATGCAAATTCCCTCCAACGAACAACCGAGACGGCCAGAATCTGCGCCGATGTTCTGTTCGGAACCGCCGCGCCCGAAGTAGAAACTCACAAAAATCCAGGCGAGATGGATCCTGCTTTTGTTGCCGATCTTGCATTTCATGCCGAGAATTTCGCCGAAGAATTTCTTGATTGGTATGAGGGTCTTGAAGGCGGCAAGGGATTAAAGGCGCACATTGCCGCCGCCGAACGCGATCTAAAAAATGTCGAACGTCTTTTGGACTATGCACATAGTGCAAGATCCAAAGCAACTGGACAGAATTGTTTTGACTCAGGAAAGTTTGGGGCGCATCGCGAAGGATTGAAGCCTGCGATGAACGAAGAACTGATGCTTGCGACGCTCGGCGCGGATACCGTGCTTATGAGATACTGCGATGAGCCGGACGATTCGGCAGCGGCATTCGGAGAGCCGGATGCTAAGGATCTTCTCGAATCGGCAGGGCGTGCCTATGCTTTCGGCGTCGGAATGATGTGGAACAACCCGTACTACGCCAAGACCGTTGCAGGACTGATTCTTCCCGAAATCGCCTCTGAACTTGCCGATGAGAGCAGAAAGTTCACTTTGTTTTGCGGTCATGATCTGAATATTTGGACGATTCTTGCCGCAATCGGCGTTACGGGATATCAATTGCCCGAAACTATAACTCCGCAGGTTCCGATGGGCACGAAACTTGTCATCGAAAAAAGAACGAATGCGGCAGGGGAGTCCTATGCGGATGCGTATTTGCTGTACGCAAACGACAGACAGCTGCGAAATCTGGAAGATCTGAATGACGAATCCAATCCACCGATGCGTTTTGGCATCGAAATACCTGGTCTTTCAAGAAAAGAATGCGGTCTTTACGGATGGGATGAATTGAAAAATCTTTTTGCCGAAACGGCAAAAGAATGCGTGCGCGTCGGAGGCGCAGTTCTTGGATAAACAGCTGCTTTGCAGGAGTTCGAGAGCATTCTCTTTGCGCATGAATACCGAGAGCAGATTCGTCCGCATCCTCAAGGCAACAAAAATGCATGTAATTTCCGCAAAATGTCAAATATGTGAATAAACCGAATTCATGAAATTGCCGTATGGGCGAAAATGGCGATAACTGAAATTGGGATTTTCGGCAGATGCTGCTCGTCAGCCATCGCCGAATTGGGCGGAATGATTTATGTATTGTCGTTTTTGCGGCGCAACAGTTGATGCCGACGATAAATATTGCAGCGTATGCGGCGCAAGACTAAAAGAATCTACTCGAATAAGCAAGCCTGCTTCGCCTGCATCTGAGTCTGACGGATCGGAGGCCAAGCAGCCATCTCCTGTCAGACATTCTGCTTTCATTCTGAAATCAGACGGAGAATCGAAATCCCGAGCATCTTCGGATACGAAGACTTCAGCATTCTCTTCTTCCGATTCGGCGTCCCAGGAGCGCCGCCCCGTATCCGGCATTCTTTTCGATCCTGACTTGAAAAATGACGAAACTAAGGCAAACTCCGAAAATTCCGAATCGGCGGATTCTTCTTCGGAAACTGAGGGGGGAAGTTCGGCAGATGCAGCGCAGCCTCAGGTAAATGCGATGCACCAAAGGCAGGTTTATGCCGAGCTTGCAAGCTACGAATCGCTTCTTTTGATGGGATTGAATCAGACATCGTGCGTTGCGCACGTCCATTACGACGAAGACGACAATCCTGTCGTAAAAATTGAGCCGAGCAAGTACTACAAAACGATTATTACCGAAGAGTTTCTCGCCAGATACTATGATTCTCTTCGCCTTGTCATGAATAGAACCACAGTGCTGTTTTTGTGTTTTTTGGTGGCGGGACTGTTCTTCTACGGCATGTATGATTGCTACTACAGAGGGTTTGAAGTCGTATCAGGCTATTTCTACAGATATACGGATTATCCCGTCCCGAATTCGGGATTTGTGCGCAGGTGGGTAGAGCAATACCTTGTATGCATGCTTCCGGGATTTGCGAGCATTCTGGCGATCACCGTTTTCAACCGAAGCGTTTATGATTTTCAGCGGGTGTTCAACCGACCAATATGCAACGCAACGTATAAGATGCTGCGCGCAATATGTTATGTATGGATAGGCCTTCCTTACGCATTGCTGATTCTTGTGGCATTTATCAGTCTTCTTTTGCCGCCGTACAGCAAAATCTGGCCTGCGTGGTATCTGCTGCCGATGACCGTTATCGGCATAGGATTCATTCTGTATTCTATTTATGCAATTGTTTTTTGTCTGAACGGCATGCTGAAACTGTCGGCAATGAGAAAGAGCATCGGCAAAGTTCTGGTCAACGAAAGAGTCAACTCGCATATGGTGAACTGGTATCCGATGGCTTTCAATTTCATTACCATGGCCAGTGTCATCGGCATTGTCGCGATCTGCTTCCTTGCTCTTGGACTCAAACTTAACTGAAGAGACGCTTATCGATGTGTTTGACGGTGCAAAATCCCGTGTCACAGCCAGAAATTGTGCTACAATTCACGTTATTGAAAGCGGTCTTTTCTTGAAGGGAAATGTTCTCGCTTCCGAACCCGGATTCTTTGGAGCATCCGGACAAATCGATGAAGGTTTATGAGCCTACGATTTGAATCGTAGGCTTTTTTTATATTCGCATAAATGCAGCGAGGTCAGATGTCAGCAGTTAGCGAACGCGTCAGCGCCATTGCAGAAGAAACCGTCCGCGGGATGGGGTTCGAGCTTTGGGGCGTTGAATTTAGGCAAGTGGGCAGAAGAACCTGTCTCACGGTTTATATCGATACGGAAAACGGCGTGTCAGTCGATGAGTGCGCCGACGTCAGCCGTCAGCTGAGCAGCGTTCTTGATGTCGAAGATCCTATTGCGGGCGCATATGATCTCGAAATATCTTCTCCAGGAATGGACAGAATTCTTTTCAATCTCGAACAGATGAAAAGATATGAGGGATGCAAGATAAGCGTTGAGCTGCATGAAGCCGTAAACGGCGCAAAAAAACTTAAAGCAGATCTGGTGTCGGTGGCGGATTCTATCCTTACCCTTCAGATTGACGGCGAAACTGCCGAGGTGCCTTACGCAAACGTGCGCAAGGCGAGATTGGTTCCCGATTTTAGCGTAAAAAAGGATTAGGCAATGGATAGTAAGGAAATTGCGGGCGTAGTAGAGTCCGTTTCGAATGAGAAAGGCCTGGCAAAAGACAAAGTTTTCGAAGTCCTCGAGAACGCCCTTGCCTTTGCCACCAAGAGCTGCCTAAACAAGGGCGACATCAATATACGCGTTTCCATAGACCGCAAGTCTTGCGAATACAAGGCATACCGTCAGTGGGAAGTCGTTGCGGACGAAGAGTCAGGAAAGCCTACTTTCAGATCTCTTGTGATGATTACTCTTTCGGCGGCGCAGTATGACAATCCTACGCTACAGATCGGAGACATCATCGAAGAAGAGATTTCTCTTGAAGACGCTACGTCGCGCCGCGCAGGTTTTGACCGCATTGCGGCAACCGCGGCCAAGAACATCATTTCTCAGAAATTGCGCGACGCGGAAAAAGAGCGCGTAATCGAATCTTACAAGCACCTGATCGGAAAGATCGTGACAGGCACTGTTAAGAAGAAAGCTCCTGACTATGCCGTTCTTGATTTGGGCGCGCGTCAGACAGGCAACAACGCCGAAGCGGTTATCCGCCGCGAAGATTGGCTTAAGTCCGACAAGTTCATGCTCGGCCAGCGCGTCAGCGCGGTTTTGCTTCCTATCGACGATACCAAAAATTCATCTCAGCTGCGTCTTTCACGCGCAAGCGATGAATTTTTGAAGGAACTCATCGCAAGAGAAGTTCCTGAAGTCGCAGACGGATTTGTCGAAATTCGCTCCGTCGCTCGCGTTCCTGGCGTGCGTTCCAAGATAGCGGTGCTTTCAAAAGATCGCCGCATAGATCCGATCGGAGCATGCATCGGCATGCGCCAGACCCGTCTTGCTGCCATCCATGAGGAACTCAGCGGCGAAAAGCTCGAAATCATCATCTGGAATGCCGATCCTCTTGAATTTGTAAAGAATGCAATGGCTCCGGCTCAGGTCGTCAAGGGTTATATGGACGATACCGCAGGAATTATCGATCTTGCCGTAACTGAAGAAAATAAAGCTCTTGCTATCGGCAAGGATGGCATCAACGTAAGACTTGCTTCCAAACTT
The DNA here is from genome assembly GCA_045628385.1 of Succinivibrionaceae bacterium. Classification (GTDB taxonomy): domain Bacteria; phylum Pseudomonadota; class Gammaproteobacteria; order Enterobacterales; family Succinivibrionaceae; genus JAZQPH01. The sequence goes on along the minus strand of JAZQPH010000130.1, from coordinate 1,734 downwards.
ACGGGCTGGAAACTCAATGTCTTGACGGTTGCCGATTACGAAGAAAAGCTGACAAGCTCTTCAGAAAAGATTGTGTCAATGTTCGTTGAAAAATTGAATATCGATCAGGACTTCGCCGAATTCTTGGTAGGCAACGGATTTGAAAATCTCGATTCCATCGCCTATGTCGATCGTGAAGAACTTACATCTCTGCACGAGAGCCTGACCGATGAAATCGCCGAGGCATTGCAAAGCGCAGCTCTTGCTGCCATCGATTCCGGCGCCGAAAAGGCTGCGGAACTTCTCGGCATGGAAGGCATTGACAGAAGCACCGCCGCAGCTCTTGCAGACAAGGGCGTTTATACGAAGGAAGATTTGGCGGAACTTGCCACGGACGATCTTCTCGACATCGACGATATGACGAGAGAAAAGGCAAACGCGCTGATTATGCAGGCAAGAACTGACTGCCACTGGTTCGACTAAAGGCATCGGCCGAAAAGGAATTATGAAAAATGACAGACGAAAAGAAAAATAAACCGATGTCCTTGGCTGGCGGTCCAAAGCTGAGCCTCGGCAAAAATCTCGGCGGCAACAAAAACAGCGACTTCAGAATCAAGCGCCATGTGCAAAAGCCGAAGGAGCCTACTCCTGAAGAGATAGCGAAGATGAAGGCCGAGCAGGAAAACCGCGAAAAGGAACGCATCGAGCGCGAGAACCGCATTAAGCAGGAAAACGAGCTTAAGGCAAAGCGTCTGGCTGAACAGAAGGCGCAGAAAGCAGCTGCCGAAAAGAAGCTGACTCCTGAAGAAATCGAAGCGAAGCGCAAGAAAAAAGAGGCTGACGAACGTTCGCGTTCCGAGTCCGAAGCTTTCATGCGCCAGCAGGAAGATCAGGCAAGAAAGAAGCTTGAAGAAGATGCGGCCGCTGCTCGCCGCATGGCTGAAGAAAATGCAGCCCGTTGGGAACAGGAAGAGCAGGAAAGAGCCAAACGTCAGGAAATCGATTACGATGACGGCGCATCCAAGTACGTAAAGGATGCAGAAGACGAACTCGACCGCGAGGAAGAGAACAAGTCCCGCCGCCGCGGCGCAACCGCCAGCGCTCCTAAGAAGAAAGCAGGCAACCGCGAAGAAGAAGACCGAACCGATGAGCGCAAAAATCGCGGCGGTCGCAATCAAAAGCGCAATGCCTCCGGCAAGCAGGGTAACAGATTCAATGCAGCCCAGAATCTCCAGCACGGATTCAACAAGCCGGTTGCTCCTGTCACCCGCGATATTGTGCTTTCAGGTCCTGTGACCGTAAGCGATCTTGCCCAGAAGATGGCCGTTAAAGCCGTTGAAGTAATCAAAGCGCTGATGAAACTCGGCGAAATGGCAACGATCAATCAGTATCTTGAACTTGATACCGCGCAGATTGTTGCTGAATCCATGGGCCATAAGGTAATCGTCAAGAAGGAAAATGAGATTGAAGAGGCGGTGCTGAACGAAGCTCAGACCGAAGCTCCGGCTGAAATCAGACCTCCTGCCGTAACCATCATGGGTCACGTCGACCACGGCAAGACATCGCTTCTTGACTACATCCGCAAGACCAAGGTTGCGCACGGAGAAGCAGGCGGCATTACCCAGCATATCGGCGCATACCACGTCGACACTCCAAAGGGATCCATAACGTTCCTTGATACCCCGGGTCACGCAGCATTTACCGCAATGCGTGCGCGCGGCGCGAAGACTACCGATATCGTTATTCTCGTTGTTG
>JAZQPH010000129.1:0-2055 GCA_045628385.1 Succinivibrionaceae bacterium | reverse complement strand
ATGGCGCACCCGAAGGGATTCGAACCCCTGACCATTCGGTTCGTAGCCGAGTACTCTATCCAGCTGAGCTACGGGTGCGCAGTTGATATGTGAATAATATCACAAAACATTAATAGTGCAATAAGCTAAGAAAAAAAATCTCTCGAATGCGTGCTTTTTGAGCATCATCTTTCAATACGTCTGATTCTGGTCCAGCGGCAAATGCGCCGTTCCAAAATATGCAGACTCTCGTAAACGATAACTCCCAAAGCGCTCATTGATACGATGCCGCAGAACATATCGGTCTGATCGCCCCTGCCCCAGGCATCCATTATGTAGAAGCCCAGCCCATTATCCGTTGCAAAAGACTCTGCCATGAACAAAACTGCGACCGCTGTACCGCCTCCGACCTTCAGAGCGGTCAGCGCAGAAGGCATGCTTGCTGGAATAAGCACATATCTGAACAGCATCCATTCAGATTTTGACATCGACTTGAAAGAATCAATGTGCCTTGCCTCGATGTGTCTTGCAGCATCGCGCACGACAACGGCAATCTGATAAGCAACCGTAAATGAAATCAGCAAAACACGCGATAAGTCGCCTATGCCGAAAAGTGTCAAAAATACTGGAAGAAGCACTATCTTTGGCAGAGGATAGGTGAGAAATAGCATTGGCGACAAGAATCTGTCAATTCCTGAATAGCGCCCCAATACCAAACCTACAGGGAAGGCCGCCGAGAAGGCCAGAATCAAAGAAACCGCAACGCGCCAGAAACTTGAGCCGACATGTCTGAACAAATCTCCATCCGAAACGGCCTGAGGAAAATACCTGGCTACCGACAGCGGCGACGGCAGCAAAAATTCCCCAAGCCAAATTGAGGCAATCTGCCAAAACGCAACGAGAGCGCAAAGAGCCAGCAAATACCTAAGCGCAGCTCTATGCAACGATTCCATCCAAACCTCCGCAGCCGCCAAGCGCCAGGACCGACGCAACTCTTTTTTCAAAAGTTTGAGGATCAAGAGACGATTCGTCAATGACTGCAATTGCAGGAGACTTCGCAGTTCTTGCGAGCACGACCGCTCTGTCAGCATAGCGTTCGGCTTCGTGCACGGAATGCGTCACGAAAACCACCGTTTTAGACGACTGCCTTGCTCGGCTAAAAAATTCATCCGCGCAAATCATTGCGGCATTGGCGTCCAGAGCCGAAAAAGGCTCGTCAAGCAGCAAAAGTTCGGCTGGCGACGCCAAAGCCCGTGCAAGCGACACGCGCTGTATCTGTCCTCCCGAAAGTTCAGACGGAAATTTTCCCGCAAGTTCCGAAGCTCCCATCACGGACAGCAAAACTGACGCCTCAGCCCGTGCCTCCTTTTTCGTTCTCCCTGAGAGTTTAAGCGGCAGCGCGGCGTTATCGAGCACCGTCATCCAAGGAAACAGTCCGCCGTCCTGAGGCGCATGGGCTATCGCAATCCCGTCAGCTGATATTGCTGAACCTTTGGCAGGATGCAGAACTCCCGACAGCAGTTTGAGCGCCGTGCTTTTGCCGCAGCCCGACGCTCCCATGATCGCGGTTATTGATCCTTTGCATCCAGAAAGGCAAAATCCGTCGAAAATAATTTCTCTGCCGGCTTTGTACACAATGCTGTCCAGCGACCAGAACGGCTCCACAGAATAACTCCTACCTGAGCAATGGAACGAATACGACATCGGCATATGCGGGGACATCGCCGCGCAGCGCTCTGTTCTTCTTCATCCATGCGGCATAGTCTGCTACTTCTTCAGCAGTCGGCAATCCCAATGGTATCGCCGGCAAATCAAATGTCAGCATCGAGTATTTCGGCAGCGCATCAGGCGACAGCAGTTTAAGTTCAATCATGCGTTGCCTGTATTTGTCAGGTTCTTGATTGATTACCGCAGCAGCAGCGGCTACAGCGCTTCTGAAAGAGTGCGCCAGTTCGTTGAACCGCGGCTCATCCATTTCTCCCTTTTTGAGCGCCAGCACTGCAAGCGGAACCGTTAGGCAGGAGTCGTCCCAAATAACTTTTGCGCCGCGGGCTTCGACAAGCGAGAGCAGCGGTT
>JAZQPH010000128.1:0-4587 GCA_045628385.1 Succinivibrionaceae bacterium | reverse complement strand
CATTCACAAACAAAAAACGGCAGCAAGATAATCCTGCCGCCGCTGCCTTAAATAGTTAGCGTGTAACTTACTTCGCGGTCTTCATGGCCTTTTCGATCTTCTGAGCGACTGGATCGCATGCAAGCTCCTGGGCGAGAGCTTCAAGATCGGCCTTGCTTCCGTGGACGCTTATTGCCTCAATGGAGTATTCTCTTGCCATCTTAGGCGCATTCTTGTCCTTGTCCTTGGCAATGTCAACGAGCACGGCCGTGACGTCAGCAGCCTTATACACTCCGTCGGAGAGCTTGAACCATTCAGGCTTTGGAGCCTTCTTCAGATTAGAGATTACCTGCCAAGCCGGAATGTCTTTAGAACGAGGTGACTTGAGGTAGGTAAGAGTCATATTGTAGGCCCTTGCGTCGAAATTCTTGAAGAATGGCGCATCGTACCAGAGAGCTTCAAGACCTTCAGCGCAACTTCCGAGCAGCTTAGCCTGCGAGGCGTCATTAGCTTTGAGCATGGCATCAATCTTGTCGAGCGCAGCCGCATTGTTAGCACGGGCAAGTCCCTTGCAAGCATCCATTCTGATTTTCTCATCTTTGTCATCGAGGAATTTGACGGCTTCAGCTTCAATGCCCGCGACAGACTTGTTGTTGGAATTGATGAGACCCATCATGGCGCCGCTTCTGACGGAAGCATCTTCATGCGAAGCGCAAGCCTTGTAGAATTCATACAGTTCCTGGCTGACCTTAAGGTTGTTCATGAAACTATGAAGACCTGCCGCGAGTACTTTCGTATCCTGCTCTTTCTTGAGCAGATCGATGAAGAACTTGAGATCATCGCTCTCAGAGTCATAATTCCTAGTGATAGTCCCATAGGCCAAAACACGAATGGCTGGGGCTTCAGGCTGCGCTGCCAACTCCATAAAGAGTCTCCGATACAAAATAAAAAAACTATTACCTATTGCATAAATAGGCAAATAGTAATAATCTATACACATACTTAGTAAGTAGGTAATACTGATCCAGGAGATCAAATGAAATCGTCTGTTTATGTAAATTCTCTGTTTGAACGAATGTGTTGCTGATACAGCTTTCAAACAATATCCATGTCATCCGATAAACAACACTTTAAAAATACATAGAGACTCATCATGGCTAATTACAAATTCGAAACACTTCAGCTTCACGTAGGACAGGAACATGCAGATCCCGCAACCGACGCAAGAGCGGTGCCTATTTACCAGACCACATCATACGTATTCAGAAATTCAGAACATGCTGCCGCAAGATTCGGTCTGACCGATGCCGGAAACATTTACGGACGCCTTACCAACTCAACCCAAGACGTGCTTGAAAAGAGAGTAGCCGCTCTTGAAGGAGGCATCGCGGCGTTGGCCGTCGCATCGGGTGCAGCAGCAATTACTTACGCTATCGAAGCTTTGGCGCAAAACGGAGATCATATCGTTGCACAGAAGACCATCTACGGAGGCAGCTACAATCTCCTGGCACACACTCTTCCGCAATACGGCATCTCCACGACTTTCGTTGATGCCCACAACCTGCAGGAATTGGAAGCAGCTATACAGCCAAACACCAAAGCCGTGTATCTTGAAACTCTCGGAAATCCTAACAGCGATATTCCTGATATCGACGCCATTGCCGAAATCGCGCATAAGCACGGCCTCCCTCTTGTAATCGACAACACCTTCGGTACTCCTTATCTCATAAGACCAATCGAACACGGGGCTGACATCGTTGTCCACTCTGCGACTAAATTCCTTGGCGGTCACGGAACCTCTTTGGGCGGGATCATCGTTGACTCAGGAAAATTCGATTGGAAGGCCAGCGGAAGATATGCGCCAATCGCCGAGCCAAATCCAAGCTATCACGGAATTTCTTTTGCCGACGCCGTAGGCCCTGCAGCCTTTGTAACCTACGTAAGAGCCATCCTCTTAAGAGACAAGGGCGCAGCGATTTCTCCGTTCAATGCATTTATTCTTCTGCAGGGCGTGGAAACGTTGTCTCTTAGGTTGGAGCGTCATGCCGAAAACACCAAAAAGGTTGTAGAATTCCTCTCGAAGCACCCACAGGTGGAAAAGGTTAATCATCCGAGCCTTTCGGATCATCCTGACCATCGGCTGTTCGAAAAATACTTCCCGAACGGCGGCGCCTCCATCTTTACGTTCAACATAAAAGGTGGCAAGGAAGAAGCTTGGAAATTTATCGACAACCTGAAAATCTTCTCGCTTTTAGCAAATGTCGCCGACGTAAAGAGTTTAGTTATCCATCCAGCCAGCACAACTCACTCGCAGCTTAACGATGCTGAACTGGCCGAACAGGATATACATCAAAACACTATCAGATTGTCTATCGGCACCGAGCATGTCGACGATATCATTGCCGACCTTGAGAACGGTTTTGCCGCAGCGAAAGCATAAGGAATATTGTCATGGCACATATTTATAAAGGAACGCTGGATTTAATCGGCAAAACGCCTCTCGTAGAAGCAATCAATATTGAAAAAGAATACGATCTTCAAGCCAAACTTCTCGTAAAGCTTGAATACCTGAATCCGGCAGGGAGCGTAAAGGATCGCATTGCCAAAGCGATGATTGAAGATGCAGAAAGCAAAGGTCTTTTGAAAGAAGGCAGCACGATTATCGAGCCGACCTCGGGAAATACAGGCATCGGTCTTGCTGCCATCGCAGCATCGCGCGGCTACAAAATTATCCTCACGATGCCTGAAACCATGAGCGTCGAACGCCGAAATATACTAAAAGCATACGGAGCCGAAATTGTGCTCACAGAAGGCAGCCAAGGCATGAAGGGTGCCATAGAAAAAGCCGATGAATTGGCAAAGACCATTCCCGGCAGTTTCATTCCGGCACAATTTGATAATCCTGCTAACCCTGCGGTTCATAAAAAGACCACGGGACCTGAAATTTGGCAGGATACCGACGGCAAAGTAGATATTTTCGTGGCTGGAGTCGGCACCGGCGGCACAGTTACGGGTACTGGAGAGTATTTAAAATCTCAGAAACCTTCTGTAAAAATTGTAGCCGTCGAGCCTGCGCAATCGCCTGTCCTGTCGCAAGGCAAAGCTGGGGCGCACAAAATTCAGGGCATCGGTGCAGGTTTCGTTCCTAAGGTTCTGAACACCGCGATCTACGATGAAATCGCGACTGTCGAAAACGAACAGGCATTCGCTGCTGCCAAATTGATTGCGAAAAAAGAAGGCGTTCTGGTCGGCATATCCGCAGGGGCCGCGCTTCACGCAGCAATCGAATTGGCCCAAAAACCGGAAAATGCCGGAAAAACGATAGTCGCATTGCTTCCAGACAGCGGCGATCGCTATTACTCTACCCCGCTGTTTGTAGAATAAATTCGCACAAAATCCGCATCATGATGCGGTTTAAAACACGCATCCCCATCAAGACTGCAGTCTTTTTGTCTGCGGTCTTTTTCATCAGATGAACGAACTTCTCTCCTCTGCGGAGGTTGCTCAAAACTTTTCAAAATACCCGCGTCTTTTCAGTATTTTGAAGCATAACGAACAATGCCCTTCAAAGTGTTAAAATTCGTCTATGAATTGCCCGGCACGCCGTTATGATTTCATAAAAACAAAAGACGAATCAATTCAGGCACAGCGAAAATCCAACGAATAAAACGATGCATGGAGTTTGGCATCCTTTTGCCCCAAGAGCTCTTAAAGCAAAAAACGACATATAGCCTATCAACAATTAAGGTACTAAGCATGGTTTCAGTCAACCATAACAACCAGAAAAAAATTGCGGTCATCAACGATTTCACGGGTTTTGGCAGATGCTCTATTGCCGTGGAACTTCCGATCATTTCCAAACTTAAAGTCCAATGCTGCCCTCTGCCCACTGCAATCTTGTCAAATCACACGGGATTTGAATCGTTCTATTTTGAAGATTTCACCAACCGCATGAAAACCTACATGGACGAATGGGCAAAGCTTGATCTGAAGTTCAGCGGAATTTGCACGGGTTTTTTGGGATCTTTTCTGCAAATAAAAGTTGTGGAAGAATTCCTGCAGCGGCACAAAACGGCTGATAACGTCGTCGTCATAGATCCCGTAATGGGCGATTACGGCAAGCTGTATCCGACCTACACCAAGAAAGCTTGCGAAGAAATGAAAAAACTTGCCCGCTATGCGGACATTATGACTCCAAACCTCACTGAAGCGAGCATTCTTACGGACACGCCTTACAATCCCGACAGCACCGATTCAGAACTTGAAACCATTGCCGCCAAATTGGCAGAAATGGGACCGCAAAAAGTCGTCATCACCGGCATTGCGCGCGGCGACAGAATACATAATTTTTGCTTGGAGCAAGGAAAGCCGGCTTACGTCGTATCTAATGAAATCATCGGCAATCCGCGCTCAGGAACAGGCGATATTTTTTCGGCAATTATTGCGGCAGACGCCGTGAACGGAATCCCTTTCAAGTCATCCGTAGAAAAAGCTTCATCGTTCATTAAACTGTGCATTCAGCGGGCCATGGACATGAACATCCCTCTGACCGACGGAGTGCCGTTCGAAGAAGTCCTATATCAGCTCAGCTGACGTAAGGGATCTGAC
>JAZQPH010000127.1:0-4069 GCA_045628385.1 Succinivibrionaceae bacterium | reverse complement strand
CTAATGACGGGTACAGGAAAGAGGCTCAGGCTTTTTCCGATGCTCTCGAGCGCCATTTGGCCGAAAAGGAGCAAGGCTTGTCAAAGCCGCGCAGATAAGGTTGCGAGTCGAGATTTTCTCAGATCTTTTGAGCAGCATTAGCAGAAGTTTTTGGGCCTATTTTTGTGTTTCTGCGGCTCGCACATTTGTTTTCTTTCAAAACCTTCTATTCAGTCTAAATCTGAAATTTGCGAATACGGCGAACCATCAAAATAAATTCCTGCTCTTTCTCAATAGAAGTGGGATTCACCTCTGCGGGAGGTGATTTAAGACCTTATACTCTAAGACTAATCAGCCAGCAACGCCGGCTGAAATTGCAAAACGAAATGTCAAATTATGCTATCAGCGCAGATCTTGTAACTTTTCGGCAACGGGCTCGCAAGATTCCTCGCTTGCGCAGACAAACGAAGATCGGAAAAGATGGCTGTCTTCTGCTTTCAGCGTAATGACAAGAGAAGAGCCGTCATCGCACCTGAACCAGTTTTCAACGTCAATCTCCAGTTCGTTGTCGCACTTTTTAGGATATTTTTTGAGAGCTCTTCCTACAGCTTCCTGCAGATCTGATGGATCTATTGCTCCGAGATCTTCGATTTTGAGCTGAATGCCATTTACATGCTGCAATGTTACGGAAGAGTTTGTTTTCTCGATTTCCGTCCACTCGTCTTCTGCGCAGGCGGGCTGGAAGAGCATGAATGCGGCTGTGGCCGCAAGAGTAATGGCAGCTTTCATTATTAGGTTCCCCCAATGTTACAACAGCCAATTTATATTAGCGCGCTTATCCAGACAATGATTTCTAATATTTGCGTAATGCATCCAAAGTGTGCTTTTGTTCACATGATGCTCGGCAATCGCAAAATTAGCGCTTATTGAGGACTAACGGCTGTTCTGAATGCTCAACGCGGCAATGATGAATCAATCCTCAGATGTGATATCTTACCTCTGCCAATGCGTCATTAGAAACTGTCGAATTTCATTTCCTAAAACCATCCAATCCATTAATAAATAAGTGGCATATTCGTTTAGGAAAATTGAGCCATCGTAAATGCAATCTTAAGTGCGATCGCGGACATGTTTTGAAATTTTCAAAGAGATTAATATTTAACAGGTATTCAAGTTTGGGCGAATAGTTAGGTAATTTCGGTTACCTCACTTGTCGGTCAATCACAAAACAACGGAGAGCTACATATGACAAGAGAAGAAGCGCTGGAAATTATCAAAAACGAAGGGTTGCAAGGTTATCGTTTTTTTGATGATCGCCCATACGTTGCCGATGAGGTTGTGATTGATCGAACAGAGACAAATTGGCAAGTGTATGTAACGACAGAAAGATGCGCCATGATGGACGCAACTCTGTTTGAGTACGATTCAGAAAGCGATGCGCTCGAAGATTTCATCGGCCGGCTGCGAGCCGACAAGGAGTTGAGGGAACTGGAATCGGAATAGATTTCACGAAATCGATTGTCCTTAGATTACTCGTATGCTGCTATTAAGTTTTGTTATGACAGCTGCGGCATAATCGGTCGTGGTTATCTCATTGACCTTTCGCGTATCAGATTGATAGCGCATCTTTTTGTCGAAACGATCGACTCAGCGCATTCAGTTAGGCAGACCGGGCAATGGAAGTCTTTAGCTCGAAATTCTGCAGCACATAAGTTTGCCAATTTTTTTATCAAAAATAAGCAATAAGCTGTTTATTTGTTGCCATTCCGTATTATGGAATGATAACAATTTATATTAATTTCGTATGGTCAAAATTGGTGTCTAACCAGTACTTCCGGAGAGTGTTTATGGATATTGAAATGGAAATCGCAAGAGTCGAAGAAGTGGCTGCGGATTCTTATGCATTTGCGGAGTTTGACATTGACGGCAAGCCGCATCCGAAACTGTCTGAAATTGCCGGCAAGTATTTAACGGGTGAAATTTCTCGCAAAGAAAACCAGGAACAAACCATGGCGGCAGTCAGGACTTTGGAACAGGAGAAGAAAGAAGGCAAATTTTAATCGTGTGATTCGCCAGATGAAGATTTATTTAGACGATGTAAGAGAATGCCCAGAGGGCTTCTCTTTATGCAGAAGCGTCAATGAGGCAATCAAAAAGATAATTTATTGCGAAAAAATCAATTAAATATGGATTTGACAGCGCTTCTTTATAAAAATGGATATCCACCCGAATGGGACGAAGAAGTATTCGAAAAGTTATGGAACAGGCAGAGAACTTCAAAAAATATTCAGATGAATCTTCTTCTGATACATAACCTGCAGATGAAACGATAGAAGCAAAATTGGATGAAATATTTAGTGAAAAATAAATGGTAAGCAAGAGGCACACTATGGCTCATGGTAAATCAATAGAACTATTTCTCGTTAATGGAACAGCGGATAGTTTAATAACTGCTGAATTATCGAATTGGAACGGTAGGGCTATAAAGATCCCTCGCATAGAAGTTGCTTCTTGTAATCGTGATGATTTGGCTCAAGTTGGTGTTTACTTTTTATTTTCTAAAGATGATAAAGATGCTGATTCCGTTTATATTGGTGAATCTGAAAATGTTAAAGAAAGATTAATTCAGCATATACAAAACGAAATTATTGAGTGGCATACAGCCGTAATTTTTACAGGTCGTAATCTTAATAAAGCACTCATTAGATACCTAGAAAATAGATTGGTTCTAATAGCTAGAGATTGCGGAAGATATAACGTATTAACTAAAAACACCTATGCAACAACAATAAAAGAATCTGAAATAGCTATTATGGAGGAGTTTATTGATAATGTTAAGGTGCTAATTAATACTTTAGGTTTTAAAGTTTTGGAGTCAATAAAACAACCAAACAATTCACTTAATAAAGGAACTCAAGATGATGAGAGCTTAGAATTAGCCATAGGTGATATAAAAGCATATGGTAATGTATCACCTGAGGGTTTTGTTGTTTATAAAGGTTCCTCCGTAAATAAGGATACCAAACAGTCTTTATCCAAAACTTACAAGACATTAAGAACAAAGTTGATTGATACTAAAAAAATAGTCGATTTTCAAGTAACCGAAGATATATTGTTTACCAGTTCTTCCGCCGCAGCCGCTACTTTACTTGGCTATCCAGCAAGTGGCCCTAAATGTTGGAAGAATAGTAAAGGTTTATCATTAAAAGAAATCGAGGCTAAACAGATTGATGATTACACTTAATGTATAAGGTCTTAAATCACCTCTGCCGTAGGTGATTTAAGACCTTATACCAAGAAAACAGTCCGAAAGCGGCTCAAGTTTTTGTATTCATGGGGAAATTTATTCATCAAACCACCCTTTGACCTTCCCATCCCTGCCCGCGCCCAAACGAAAATCCCGATTATCGGTCCGCCTGTCGCAAGCATTGCCCGGAATGCAAAGATGCTACGGCTTAATCAAGATTCGCCGCGGCAAGCCCTACGGCTGTCAGCCGATGAACGTTTTGGATCTTGAACAACAAACCCAGAAATCACTTTCTCGGTATCGTCAAAGAAACCGGCTGAATTTTGAAATCGATCGACAGATTTGCTTGGTTGACTTTTGAAGGTGCTGTATGGGCCTGTGCCCCAGTTTTGCACAATTTAGATAAATTTGAGTTTGCCGGCGATTTTGAACAATTTCTGGTCATTCAAATCGTTTGAACAACTCCGCCAATTGGAACATTACTTTGGTGAAAAGCCGCGCGGCGGATATGCAATCGTATGTTGTCTTGCATCTGATGAACTAAAATCTTATTTGTCCGCAAATAGCGATACAGTTCGGATCGCTATTCCTATTTCCTATTTGAGTTGTTCGCACACAACACAGCACTTCTTTTGGCAAAAACAAATTCCGTAAATATAAACATTGGATATATCGGGATTTGACAAAAATACTTCCGCATAATTATTTTTCTTGATTTGCTTTATGGCCTCTTTTGCCTTCAGCGTACTTGACTGCAATTCATCAGGAATCTGTTTCAATTCGATAATCGCCGCGGCATCGTTGATTTTTGAAGTCACGGCGATGTCCACGTAGCCGTTTCCC
>JAZQPH010000126.1:0-8408 GCA_045628385.1 Succinivibrionaceae bacterium | reverse complement strand
GGATATTCTGGCAAGGGCGCTTACAGAAATGCAGCCGTCCCACATGATGGACTCAAGACTTTTTGACTTTAAAAATCTGCGAGTCGGCGAAGTTGTCGCATCTGACAAAAAAGCAGAACATCTATAGGCATATACTCATGCTAATGTATTACCGGCACTTCATAACTTTTTGAAATTCAAACATTCCTTCATTTCCATCCCCGGTAAAATCATCAGGACAGCCTTCCGTTGGGAGCATTTCGTTATAGAATTTTGTTATTTTAAAACCGCATATATTTACATAAAAATGAATATTTCTTCTCTCAAAATATGGAGTGCATGTCGTCCATATTTTTGTAGACGGATATAACTCTTCTAAAGCAAGCCATATTTTTTTACCGATTCCCCTGCCCTGTTCTGCATGCTTAACATACAGCAGATCCAAGGTGTTCTCTTGAGTCATTTCGTTAATGCCGACTACCGCACCGCCGACAAAATTTCCATCTACGATAGCTTTATATGCATATGCGTTATCGGCATTTAGCGACTCATCTATGTCTTTCTCGGGCAGGATGACATCTTTGGTCGGACCGAACTTTTTCTCAAAACCTTTTTGAAAAGACTCCTGAATATCATTTTTGAACGCAATGACATCCACATCTGCTAAAGGACTTAATTGAAAATTCATAACTATCTAATAAGCAAAATTACAGTATTTGTAGATTGTTAATAACCATACTCAACAGTAATTTTTTCAACTTTATCTATATGAATATTCTTGTTATTATCAACTTCCACAAAAAAATTAAATTGATCGGCAATTTCGCCGCCTTCCCAATTTCTCATATATCTTAATTTGAAACTGGTAGTTCCTGTTTTTAACGCATTGATTTTAATATCCGCGATACTTCCCGCTCCGCACAGATCCTTTTCTTTGGTAGTAGATTGATAAAGTGTCGGCATTACTTTTATGATTTGATCATCATAATCAGAAACTACCCAATCAAAACCCGTCGTCGGATTGGTGTCAACAATAATATCCATATAATCATGTTCTACAGAAACATTGATTTTTTTGAAATATACCCTACCGATTTCAATGTAATCATCACCTATCTTAAAAACAGATGCCGACGCCATAGCCTGTCCCCCCAAAAAAGAAATCGTCATAAGAAAAGCTAGAAATTTATGTAACAAATGCATTTGTCGGCCCTTAAATATAAAAATGTGCACATAATTTGATTTGACCATAATACCCATTATCGTCATGCCACAGAAACTTTGCCCATATCCTACAACAAAAATAGCGCAATCCCTATTTGACTTTGCCACTTAAGATTCTTGCAGACAAGAAATTTCCAGCTTTAGCGTGCAGATCTGAACAATCGGCAAATCATGTCTTTGTGTACGCGAGTTCGTTTTGCCCAACCGCCGAATTAATCCTTGATTGGATCCTTTCGCTTAAATCTCCGCCCCATTTTGGGGCGGTTGACCATAATTTTTCGAATTTTGTCGACGTTCTTATGTTATGCTGAATTTGCATTCGCTTCTGCGGTTGTTTACAGACGCGCCGATTGTTCGCGAATTTGCCAAAATTCAGCATGAATGATCGGCATCAGTTATATTTTTCGAAACCTGATTGGGGATGAGAGTATGACACTCAAATTTTATATCTGTGAACATTGCAAAAATATCGTTACGCTTGTTAAAAGTTCAGGAGCGCCTCTTTCTTGCTGCGGCGAGAATATGAAAGAATTGCTCGCTGGAACCACTGACGCTGCAATCGAAAAGCACGTACCTGCATTTGAAGCAAAAGACGGCAAAGTATTCGTGCAAGTCGGCGAAACCGAACATCCGATGCTTCCTGCGCACTTTATCGAATGGATCTGTCTTAAATCCGACAAAGGCATCCAAATCAAGCATTTATCACCAGAAGACAAGCCAAAAGCCGAATTCTCCCTTCTAGACGGAGAACAAGTCGAAGAAGTATATGCATACTGCTACTTGCACGGACTTTGGAAAAAATAACATTTCCGAAGAACGTCTGGCTTTAACATCAAATTAACGAAGATCTGCCGAAAATCGCAATTTCCTCGTCGGCTTTTTTCATTGCTTAATCAGTATCCCCAATTGTTGAAAGAAGTGTGCATAAGCCATCACTGAATTTTCCGCGTTTGAGTAAAATCGGCCTGATTGGATTCTTTGGCGAAAATATCCGTATGACCGGCTTTAATCTCAATTGCGGTTTTGCGAACTTGTCAAAAAGAATTAGATCTATTGCCCAAACATGCCGATTTTCAGCAACGCCAAGGCTTGAATAATTATCCAGCCGCACGTGAAACGACGCATGTTGCTTATAAGAGAAAACTATGCTTTCGAACTTTAACAAGAAATATCTGACAATCATGGCGGCGATCATGACGTTTTTCATATCAGCGCCATGCTTTGCAATAAATACCCAAAAAGGAACTTTTGAAAACGAAGGTCTGACGGCCTTAACGTGTTTCGGAATTCGCTGGGAAATCGTCATTTTCGCCTTAACGCTTGTGGCCGTCGCGATCTTTTATAAAAGAACAACGGACGCGGCCATAATCGGAACCGCAATACTTGTCATATTCAAGCTTGTTGCCGATCCTGATTTCACGCTGATGACGCTGAAATCGCCACAGTACATCACGACTTACCTTGATCTGATAAATCTTACAGGCATGCTTCTCGGCTTCGGGATTCTTGCCGATAACTTTGCAAAATCCAACTTGCCGAGCAAAATTCCCCTATTTCTTCCGAACAATGTCTTTGGCGCAGTAATCCTTCTCGGCATCGTATTTGTCACAAGTTCATTCCTCGACAACATTGCCTCGGCAATGATTGGATGCACCATCGCCTATACCCTTTTCAATAAAAAGCTGCACATTGGCTATGTCGTAGCGATTGTTGCGGCATCAAATGCAGGCGGATGCGGTTCCGTGGTTGGCGACACAACCACGACGCTCATTTGGCTGGCCGGGCATCCAGCAACGGATGTGGTTCTGGCATACATTCCCGCAATCATTGCCATGCTTGTTTTGGCTTTCGTCGCCTCAAAACAGCAAGTTAATTACTCTCCGATCAGCATCCCCGAAAATGCCGGCAGCATTAAAATCAACTGGGTCAAAGTATTCCTAGTATTTTCGATTCTTGCCCTTTGCATTGCGTCAAACGCCATTCTCAGTTTTCCGGCATTCGGCATTTGGATTGCCATCTATATAGGCAAGTTTTACACGGACATCGATTGGAAATTGACTCCGGAAAGCTTCAGCAGCACGATATTCTTGCTGGTATTGGTATTTTCCGCAAACCTCATCCCGCTCGGAGACATGCCGTCGCCTACCGATATGTCAACGTTCGTGATCGGTCTGATATCCGGCGTATTCAACAATATTCCTCTCACGCAGCTTTGCCTTGAACAGAACGGATATCACTGGGGATTGTTGTCGTTTGCAGTCGGTTTCGGCGGTTCCATGGTTTGGTTCGGTTCGTCAGCTGGCGTCGCAGTATGCGATATCGTTCCGAAAGCCAGATCAATGTATAACTGGATCAAATACGGATGGCACACGATTTTTGCATACTTCGTGGCATTCTGGAGCAGCGTTCTTTTGATGACTCTGTGCTCTTAGAGTCAGGCATTTTTAAAAGCCCTGTCTTTCTTTAGCATCTGACATACGTTTGTAGTGACAGGATTTAAGCGGCAGCATCGCTGTGCGATGTTGCCGTTTTTATTCAGGCGACATACAGTCTAAGAATTGATGACTTTTTCGACATACGCGTTTCCGTCAGAAAGCAGCCCGTCGACAAATACCGGCAATGTCTCGCCAGCCTTACCATAAACGCCGGCGTCAAACAGCGAGTTTGTCGAAGACGGATTGAGATTGAATTCAATAGCCATAGCGCCCGTCATTTTGGCAGTTCTTACAAAACCTGCCGCGGGATAAACCACTCCAGACGTGCCAATGGAAATAAACAAATCGCACGCTGACAAAGCATCTGATATTTCATCCATATACAGAGGCATTTCTTCAAACCATACGATATGCGGACGCATTAGACCTTTCCTTCCGCATGACGGGCAAACGTCTGATTCTTTAATGTCATCTTCCCATGGCTCGATTACGTGTCCGCATCCGCCGATTTCTTCGTAACACCTGGCAGCTCTAAGCGCCCCATGCATGTGGAGCGGACGCAAGCTTCCAGCTTTTTCATGAAGATCGTCGATATTCTGCGTGATGAGCGCGACCGAACCTTTTGTCCATTCATTCTCAAGTCTGGCAATCGCAAAATGGGCAGGGTTCGGCTTGCGGTCTTTTAAGCCTCGGCGCATGGTGTCATAAAAAGTTCGCACGAGCTGACGGTCTCGAGTCCAAGCTGAAGGCACGCATACATCCTCGATTCGATGATTTTCCCAAAGCCCCGTTTCCGAACGAAATACCGGAATTCCGGACTCTGCCGAAACGCCTGCTCCTGTAAGAATGACTATATTTCTAATTTCCTTCATGATGCAATCCACTTTTGTATTTTCTAACGACGATACTCAACGCCGCACTTCATGATCGAATCAATCCTTTTGCGCCGACGAATTGCTCGGAAGACCGAGACTTCTGCCGTCTCCAATTATTGCGCAATGCCTTTAGATTCTGTCGGACATTCAGAAATTCGCGCGCTATTTTGTTAATTGCGCAAAAGAATGGTATTCGGAGGAAACAATGCTGAAGATTAGTCCGCATAGATGCTAAATCAAATAAGACGGCGCCAGAAGGCGCCGTCTGTTCAATAAGCTATTTGTATGCATTCGGTATCATCCGACCAGCGGTCAGCCTATGACCCGATATTTCTCAATTTCTTTCCGCTCATGAGATTTTGTTCGATAGTTTCCAAAGACACGCCTTTGGTTTCAGGAACAAAGAGCATCGTTATGAAAACGAACACAAAATTGAAAGATGCGTAGAGAATGAAAGTATTCTCCGCGCCCAATTTGTTTATGAGCGTAAGGAAAGTCGCTCCGACGCAGGCGTTAGCCAGCCAATTGGCCGTCGTTGAAAATCCTATTCCGAGATCGCGGCCTGCCGACGGCTGAATTTCCGCGCAGAGCACCCAGACAAGAGGACCAGCCGAAAGAGCAAAACCGACAATGAATGCGGCAAGCGAAGCAACCGCGGCATATGAAATCCAAGTGACGGACGCTGACTGTTCTGCCATGCCGATGAGCGTGGACATTGCCACCATGCACACAGTCATGACCGCAAAACCAAAAATAAGCGTCGGCCTGCGTCCCCATTTTTCAACCAAAACTATGGCAATGACGGTTGACAAAACATTGGTCAATCCCAAAATAGCCGTTCCCCACATCTGCGAAGTCACAGATGCAAAACCAGCTATTTCAAGAATACGCGGCGCGTAATACATGATGACGTTAATTCCGGTTAATTGTTGCATTATCTGCAGAACAACGCCAAGAACCACGCTTCTTCTGAAATTGCCGTTCGACGAAAGGAGTTTCCATCCGCTTTCTTTGACAACGCGGGAACTTTCTATGATTTCGGAAAGTTCAGCTTTAGCAGAATCTTCGTCAGCTCTGATTTTTCTGAGCACAGCCAAAGCTTCGTCCGTCTTGCCTTTATAAGCAAGCCATCTCGGGCTTCTTGAAATCGAAGGCAAACAAAGCAACAGCACAATCGAAGGAATGGTTACTATGCCCATCATCATTCGCCAATTGCCCGTAGAAGCAAAATAGGTATCCGAAAGAAAAGACAGCAGGATTCCCGTGGTAATCATGAGCTGATACATAGAGATCATCATGCCTCTGATGCTCGGAGGAGCCAATTCGGACAGATACAGCGGTGCGGTAAACGAACCGATGCCGATCGCAAGTCCCAAAATAAATCTGGATGCAACCAAAACCGAAGGAATAGGCGCGGCCGCGCAACCGATTGCGCCAATTGCAAAAAGTGACGCCGACACGACAAGAACGGGTTTGCGACCAAACTTTTGCGAAAGCTGGCCGGCTACTACGGCACCCATGGCAGCGCCTATCATCATCGCGCTGACTATAAGCTGAATGTAATCGTCGTCTATTCCCATGTCAGGTTTGATAAACACGGCTGCGCCTGAAATGACGCCTATGTCCAAACCGAAAAGCAGACCGATTAGCGAGGCTACGAAAGAGCAAAAATACGAATGTCTCGGTATTTTGTTTTTTATGACAGTGTCCTCCACTATGCTTATTATGAATTCCATGCATTACGGAATCCGACATTTTCGAAATTTTCGAAAGTTTTTGAATGGCGAACGGAAAGAAAAGAATGTTTTTTTGAATCAAAACTAACAAATAGCATTTTGATTATGCATCAAATACAGGCAATAATGCAAATCAGCCCCCTTATAGAGGATGGACAAATTTACATATATCATCGCCGCAAATAAAAAACCCCGGACTAAGCCGGGGTCTTGAGCAACCACAAAAATCTGCGATTACTCTTCGTTATCGCTGACAGCCGCGCCTTTTCTCTTCAGCTGATCGCTGATTCGGAATTTAACGGTACGGCGCTCAGGAATAATTACGGGATCAAGAGTCTTTGGGTTGCGAGCCGGACGAGACTTGGTAGTCACTACCAAGAACGTTCCAAAACCAGCAAGTTTTACGCTTTCGCCGTTTGCAAGCTGCTCTGATATAAGTCCGAACATGTCATCGACAAATGCGCGGGATATATCCTCATCGATAGCAAATTCCCTGCTGAGCTCATTCGATATCGACATGCGCGTAATTTTATTATTATCTGTATTTTGCAATGCGTCAAACATCTTTAAGCCCTCAGAACTGCGCCGAAACGCTCAGAAAGAACGGCCAAGGCTTTTTGCACGCTGGCTTCAATATCTGCATCTTCAAGAGTGCGTTCCGCATCCTGGAGAATAAGCGCAATCGCCAAACTCTTTTTGCCTTCGCCGAGGTTTTCGCCTTCATACAGATCGAAGAGCCACGCATCCTGCAAGCTTGCGATGCCAGCCGACTTGACGGCAGCAACCAAATCGCCTGCCGAAACGGACGAATCGACGACAACAGCTATATCGCGGCGGTTTGCCTGGAATTTGGAAAGCGACGCCGATACAGGAACGCTCTTGGAAGACAATGCGTCAAGATCGATTTCAAATGCAAAAGTCTTTTGTTTTACGCCATATTTCTTCTGAGCAGTTGGGTGAACAAGACCAACGGTGCCCACGCGCTTGCCGTCGAGAAGAACCGCCGCGCTCTGGCCCGGATGGAAAGCAGGTTCGTCGACTGCAACAAACGAGAATCTGTCTGCATAGCCTGTAAGCCCAAGCAGAGCTTCAAGATCGCCTTTGACGTCATAGAAGTCGACATTGCGATCCTTAAGTCCCCACTGTTCGCCGTTTGCCGAACCGCAAGCTGCGGCCGCAAAAGTAGGAATCTGGCGAACTCCGTGAGGAGCTGACGCATCAGGAACAAAACGCAGGGACGATTCAAACACGCGCACGGTCTGCTGCTGGCGTGCGTTGTTTCCGGCAATAACCTGCAAAAGACCAGGAAGCACGGATATGCGCATCGCATTCATGTCAGCTGTAATAGGCTTAGGGATAACCATAGGCTTCAAATTAGGGAAAAGCGAAGCCATCTTGCCTTCGTCAACGAAACTGTATGTAACAACTTCGGCGTATCCCCTGTCTGCCATCATGTCCTTTAAACGATCAACAGGAAGATCGGCAAGAGAACTCTTGCCCATGCGCAGTCCCGCAAGAGGCGGCAAATTAGGGATGTTGTTGTACCCATGGATTCTTGCGACTTCTTCAATCAGATCTTCGGCAATGTTGATATCAATGCGCCATGAAGGTGACACCGATTCAAAAATGCTTTCCGCTTTCTTTTCGCTTTTGATGCCCAAGCCGTTAAGAATGCGCAGAACTTCGTCTTCGGTTACGATGCCGTTTCCGATAACGCGATGAACAAGACTCATCTTGAGTTCGATAGGATTCATCTTAGGCAAGAACGATTTGTCTTCGAATTTGGAGATCTGGCTTGCTTCGCCTCCGCAGATTTCGATCAGAAGCTGAGTCGCTCTTTCGCAAGCCGTTTCCTGAATTTCATAATCGACGCCTCTTTCGTAGCGGTGGGATGCGTCGGTCGCCAAACCGTACTCTCTTGCTTCGCCTTTTACGGCATCAGGAGAGAACCATGCGCATTCAAGAAATACATCGGTAGTTTCTTCGGAGATGCCAGAAGACTTGCCGCCATAGATGCCTGCAAGTGCCAAAGGAGCTTTTTCATCGGAAATTACAAGAGTCGAGGTCCTAAGTTCTACTTCATCACCTGAAAGAAGAACCAGTTTTTCTCCCTGCTTCGCTCGGCGCACGATAATGCCCCCGCTCAGTTTTCCGAGATC
>JAZQPH010000125.1:0-6424 GCA_045628385.1 Succinivibrionaceae bacterium | reverse complement strand
GGCGTCGGCCTGTACCGCACGGAAATTGCATTCATGCTGCAACCTAGTTTTCCGACGGAAGACGAGCAGGTCGGTTTTTATTCGGAATTTTTATCCGACTTTAGGGATGTTCCCGTATGCATGAGAACACTGGACATCGGCGGCGACAAACCGCTTCCTTATTTTTCAAATGAAGAGGCCAACCCAGGTTTGGGCTGGCGCGGAATTCGTCTGACGCTCGATAACCCTACGGTTTTCATGACTCAGCTGCGAGCCATGCTAAGAGCAAATATCGATTACGGCAATCTTTATATAATGCTGCCGATGGTTTCTTCGGTAAGCGAAATTGTCGAATCTAAAAAACTTTTGGAACAGGCGCATAGGGAAATTTCTGAAGAATTCGCAACAGAGCACAAGCCTGTTCCTATGCCGAGATTGGGCGTTATGATCGAAGTTCCGTCAATGCTGTTTGCATTGGACGAGATGGCTCGGCATGTGGATTTCTTTTCCATCGGCACCAACGATCTTGTTCAATACATGCTGGCCGTTGACAGGAACAACTTCAAGGTCGCATCTCACTACAATCCTTACGATATTGCGGTGCAAAGAGCATTGGCTTGGATAAAAAAAGAATGCGACAGGCTGGAAAAACCGGTATCGGTCTGCGGAGAATTTGCAGGAGAGCCTATGGGCGTTCTGTTGCTCCTTGCGCACGGATACAGAAAATTCAGCATGAACCTTGCGAGCGTTGCCAGAATCAAATATCTTGTCCGCCGCGTGGATGTCGGAGAAATTCGAAAGATCGTCGAAAATACGGGACTCAGCGACTGGGTTAAATTGCGCGAGAAACTTACCGCATACATGAATGATGCCGGCTTGGGTTGTCTTGCAAGCAAAGAGGAGAATACATGAGGCAGTATCTTGATTTGATGCGCGAAATTCTTGAAGAAGGTGCTCCGAAAGGCGATCGAACGGGTACGGGAACGTATTCTGTTTTCGGAAGGCAGATGCGCTTTGATCTGTCTAAGGGGTTTCCGCTCGTAACGACCAAAAAATGCCATCTTCGGTCGATAATTCACGAACTTCTTTGGTTTTTGAACGGCGACACGAACATCAAATATCTTAAGGACAACGGTGTCACGATATGGGACGAATGGGCCGATGAAAATGGCGATTTGGGTCCCGTATACGGCAAGCAGTGGCGTTCTTGGGAAGCTTCGGACGGCCGAATAATCGATCAGATGAAAGTTGCCGTCGACACGATCAAAAACGATCCAAATTCCAGAAGAATAATCGTCTCGGCATGGAATGTCGGAGATTTGGACAAAATGGCGCTGTCGCCGTGCCATGCTTTCTTCCAATTTTATGTTGCAAACGGCAGACTCAGCTGCCAGCTGTATCAACGAAGCTGCGACTTTTTCTTGGGAGTTCCGTTCAATATCGCAAGCTATGCTCTTTTGACCCACATGGTGGCACAGCAATGCGATCTCGAACCAGGAGATTTTGTCTGGACGGGCGGAGACGTGCATCTGTATTCAAATCACGTGGAACAGGCAAAAACGCAGCTTTCAAGAGAGCCGCGGCAGCTGCCTAAACTTGTGATAAAGCGCAGGCCAGAATCTTTGTTTGATTACAGATTCGAAGATTTTGAAATCGAGGGTTACGATCCGTATCCCGCCATTAAAGCTCCGGTAGCGGTATAAGGCTGAACATATGTACACACCTCAGGAATTGAACAGGATAAAGTGGCAATGCAGGCGCGGCATGCGCGAATTGGACGTGATCATCGAGCCGTTCTTTGAAGAAGATTTTTCGGCGCTTGATGAAGATCTGAAACGCGTATTTGTCAGGATTCTGAATGAATCGGATCTTATGCTGTTTCGCTGGCTTCTTCGCGGCGAGACTCCCAAAGATTACGATTACATTCGTTTAATCGATGTGATGCTCGAGCGTCATGCGGCAAGAGTGGCTGCGAACAGTTAATAAGAAATTGAAGGGTTAATTTTATGAAGATTTGCGTTGCGGGCGCAGGCTATGTCGGACTGTCACTTGCAGTCATGCTGGCCGTAAAGAATGAAGTAAAACTCCTGGAAATAAGCCAGGACAGAGTCGATTCGGTCAATAACCGCAAATCTCCGATTACTGACGAATGGATAGAGCGGTATCTTGCCGAGAAAACACTGAATCTAGTCGCGACATCCGAACCTGAAAAGGCTTTGGCCGATGCCGAATTCGTTCTCGTGGCGACGCCGACTAACTACGATCCCGTCGAAAATTATTTCAATGTCGATTCCGTCGACGATGTTATCCAAAAAGCGCTTAAATATGCACCTGATGCGGCTATCGTCGTAAAGAGCACATTGCCCGTCGGATACGTGGAAGATGCAAGACGCCGTTTCGGAGCATCGAACATCCACTTTTCGCCGGAATTCCTGCGCGAAGGCAAAGCTCTTTACGACAATCTCTATCCTTCCAGAATAATCATCGGAACGGATGACGAAACGGTGGGGAAAAAATATCTCGACTTGCTTGCGGAGGGTGCAGAGAAACCAAGGGACGATATCCCGACGCTCATGCTGAAGCCTACCGAAGCGGAATCGGTAAAACTTTTTGCCAATACCTACCTTGCGATGCGAGTCGCTTACTTCAACGAACTTGACACATATGCGGCTTCTAAAGGACTGTCGACGAGGGACATCATAAAAGGCGTCTGCCTTGATCCGCGCATCGGCGATTTTTATAACAATCCTTCGTTCGGATACGGCGGATATTGCTTGCCAAAAGATACCAAGCAGCTTCTTGCTAACTACCGCGACGTGCCGAGTACGCTCATCCGCGCCATAGTTGATTCAAACACCGTAAGAAAAGACTTTGTCGCCGAGTCGATCGTGAGCATGAAACCGAAAAAGGTCGGAGTGTACCGTCTCGTCATGAAATCAGAGTCTGACAACTTCCGTTCTTCTTCGATTCAGGGGATCATGAAGAGAATCAAGGCAAAGGGCATAGAAGTGGTCGTGTACGAACCGATTCTCAAAGAAGATTCGTTCTTTAATTCCCGAGTCGAACGCGATTTTGAAAAGTTCAAGCAAGAGTGCGATGTGATTATCGCCAACCGCATGACGGCGGAACTTAATGACGTATCAGACAAAATTTATACAAGAGATTTGTTCCAAAGCGACTGATGCCGCACAATACGTATTGTCGCAGGCAGATTTGATTGAATATCCAACAGGAAATACCGCATATGAAGGGACGCACCGAGGGTTTCACTCTGATAGAGCTTATCGTTGTTATGGTGATTTTGGGAATTCTTGCTGCCGTGGCCGTTCCCAAATTTGTCAATCTGCAAAAAGATGCCCGCATAGCCGCGCTGAAGGGATATGAGGGGGCGATCAAAAGCGCCAACACCCTTTTGCATGCTTATGCGTCATTGCACGGATTGAATGAATTGAGCCTCCTTAAGGGGACGGACTACAAACAAAGCATGGTGCGTTTTAACGGAAATACCGTTGAGCAGGTTACTTCAGGTAATGAAAATGAACTTGATGTATTCTTCCTAAATTATGGTTATGTCGGCGTAACATACGGAACTGGCCGAAATCCCGGACTTGTCCAGATAATCTCTCTTAAGGCAGGCACAAAATGGAAGAATAAATCTGACGTGCATATAGTCAATGTAGGAAGTTTAAGCAATGCGCTCAGCACAAAATGCGAGCCGACGTCAGGTCAGGATCTTTGTTATTACTCAGGTAACGGAGATATATTATGGACAAAGGCTTTCTTGGTTCCGAAAGGATTTACGGCAGGAGAATGTTCTCTTGAGTATAACGTTGCATCCAAAGACGGCAATACGGGGGCGATTAACCCTCCGATCATAAAATTGCATACCGATGGTTGCTGATTAGGATGCTATGAATATGCGTAAAAGTAATGACGGAGGCTTCACGCTGATCGAGATGATCGTCGTCATGGTCATTCTTGGCATATTGGCGGCTACTGCCGTGCCGAAGTTTATAGATTTGCAGAAGGATGCAAGAATTGCCTATCTCAAGGGTCTGAGCGGGGCGATAAAATCTGCCAATACGATGTTGAGGTCATATGCCGCTCTTCACGGGCTTGACGGGCTGAATTTGGTCTCGGGCACTGATTACACTAAAAACATGGTGTATTTTGACGGCAACGAAATACAGCAGACCACGAAGGATGACAACCGAAAAGGCGTTTTCTTTCTGAATCTCGGCTATGTTGCGGTCACCAACAGCACCGCCAGAAATTCAGGACTGGTTCAGATTATTTCGCGCGATGCGGGAACCGGATCGGGAAAAAATCTGACCGTGCATAATGTTTTTGTCAGCGGAGTTTCGGGGGCCAATAAGACGGTATGCGAGCCTCCTTCTTCTCAAATGGATATCTGCTATTACTCAGGAACAAGCAGCGATCTTGTTTGGAAAAAGGCATACATAGTGCTTGCCGGATTCACGGCGGCACAATGTTCTCTTGAATATAACGCCGCTTATGCAGACGCGGCGGGAGTTGTAGTTCCTCCGCAAATAATCCTGCATACCGACGGATGCTAGATAAACTCCGATATATCTTATTGAAAAGCGGCTCCTTGCGAGCCGCTTTTTGTGTCAGTTTTTGTTTGCCAAAATAAAAAATCCCGCAAAATGCGGGATTTGACAAGAATAAACTGCTTTGAAAGGCTTAATCCAAAACTGGCGTAAGAACCGTAGGTTTTGAATTTTCCAGCATTCCCGGATAATCGAGATTGTAATTAAGACCTCGGGACTCATGTCTCATCATTGCCGATCTGACCACGAGATCCGCAACGTCGAGCAGGTTGCGAAGTTCAAGAAGATTGTTGGTTATGCGGAAGTTTTCGTAGTATTCCTTTACTTCCTTCTTCAGCAGGTCGATGCGGTGGCGCGCGCGTTCAAGTCTCTTGTTTGTGCGTACAATGCCTACATAGTCCCACATAACCATGCGCAGTTCATGCCAGTTGTGCTGGATGATAACTTCTTCGTCGGAATCAGTGACCTGGCTTTCGTCCCAAGCCGCAAACTTGGTGATTTCCGGAGCTGATTCGAACTTGGCAAGAATATCCTTTGCAGCCGCAGCTCCGTATACGAGGCATTCCAGGATGGAGTTTGACGCCATGCGGTTGGCTCCGTGCAATCCTGTATAGGAAACTTCGCCGATCGCGTACAGATTGGAAATATCTGTCATGGCGCGTTCGTCGACCATGACGCCGCCGCAGGTGTAGTGGGCTGCAGGAACGACCGGAATCGGATCTTTGGTAATGTCGATGCCGACTTTGAGACAGCGCTCGTGGATCATAGGGAAATGCTTCTTTACGAATTCAGGATCTTTGTAGCTGATGTCGAGATACATGCAGTCAACGCCGAGCCTCTTCATTTCATGATCGATTGCGCGGGCGACTACGTCTCTTGGGGCAAGTTCTCCGCGTTCATCGTAATCCGGCATGAACCTTGTGCCGTCAGGACGCTTTAAGAGCGCTCCTTCTCCGCGAAGCGCTTCCGACAAAAGGAAATTGCGATCTTGCTGGTTGAACAGCGTTGTAGGGTGGAACTGATTGAATTCCATGTTGGCGACGCGGCATCCCGCGCGGTACGCCATGGCGATGCCGTCGCCCGAACTTACATCGGTATTCGTGGTGTATTGGTAAACCTTCGACGCGCCTCCCGTGCATAATGCGACAAATTTGGCATAGATGTTTTCGACTTTGCCCGTTGCGCAGTTGAGGACGTATGCGCCGAGAGCGCGGTTTCCTGGAAGTCCGAGCTTGCGCGTGGTTACGAGGTCGATGACGTTGAATTTTTCAAGAACCTGGATTTGAGGGTGGTGCAGGGCCTGCGCCGTCAGCGTGTCTTGAACCGCTTTGCCCGTTGCGTCCGCGGAGTGGAAAATTCTTCTGTGGCTGTGCCCGCCTTCGCGAGTCAGATGGTAATCGTCTTCAGATTCCTGTTTGTCGAAATCCACGCCTTCGGCGATGAGCCATTCGATGCTTGATTTTGCGTTTTTGACGGTAAATTCCACTGCAGATTTTTCGCAGATGCCGGCACCCGCTATGAGCGTGTCGTTTACATGGGATTCAAGGCTGTCATTGTCGGCATACACGTTGCACACGGCTGCGATTCCGCCCTGGGCCTTTGAGGTGGAGCCTTCTTCGATCGGTCCTTTGCTGAGAACCGTGAGTTTAAGCGAAGGATTGGCATCGGCAAGCTTCAGAGCCAGCGTGAGCCCAGCCGCGCCCGAGCCGATTACGAGCACGTCGCATTCCCTTTCCGTCATTGCGTTCATTATTTTTCCGTCCGGTTTATGCTTGGAATTGTCTCCCCGACGGGGAGCGCCGAGATGGTTTAATTTTACCATGCCGGAGGAAAATGGCAGACTTTCCCGCCGCGCAATGTAGTGAATATGGAAT
>JAZQPH010000124.1:0-8914 GCA_045628385.1 Succinivibrionaceae bacterium | reverse complement strand
TTAAGAAAACTGCTCTTGCGGCAGCCTTGTCAGTGTATACGTTTGCGGCAAACGCGCAAATAGATAACTGGGTAGAAGAATGCGCCATGCAATTTACCGATACCGATCGTCCGGTTCCGGGAATTGGAAAAATAAATGGCAAGGGCATGTCGGTTACCTGCGAATATCTGAGCGAAAATAAGTGGCCAGGTGAGGAACTTTATAATTGCAATCCGAGCAACGTGACATCGATATTCACGAATTATTGCTGTTCATTTGATAAATCTCAGACCAGAAGGTATGGCAACGTTTTTAATAAAAATTGCAATGCTTCAAGGTCCTCATTTACACTGCATACCGACGGCGATCATCCGTCTTGCGAATCCGGCAAAGTCTGGGTGACGACTTCGGGCGGAGAACAGACAGTGGGCGTTAAATGGTCTGCGGTCGGTCCTGGCGGCACGCAATCAGGTCGGTTTGAAGTGACCGCGGCCGATACCAAGGAGCAGTCGACGATCAAGGACTTCTCAACTACGGATCTGGGCGCAGACGTCGTATATTCCTTTGCTTTGGAAAGCGGCACGAATAATTGCGGAGAAGGTGCGTGCCGCATTGCTTTCAGTCCCGTGCTGATTGAAGTATTCAGATGCGAGGATCCTTCTGACAAAGGGATAGCGCCATTTTATGCGGGCAAGATGCAGTCTGGGTATTGTTTAAGAACTTCCTCATCTGGAGGCGGAGTCTGTGGCAAACACGATATTCTTGGCAGCAGCATTAAAATAAAATCAAAAGGGAACGCGAGGTATCTAAAATCTGACGGCAGCGCATTTGCTGTTCCCGAGGAAATGGAACTTACGGGTTTAACAAAATACGGTTCTCAAGACTATTATGAACTGCCGGCGTTTACTTCTTGGCTCACCTCAGCGGATGAGAACCAAAACGGCGGGTTTGTCATATCGTTGGAGGTTAAAGATTTAGGTTCGGTTTCGACTGAGCTACCTTTCA
This sequence comes from Succinivibrionaceae bacterium, assembly GCA_045628385.1. Taxonomy (GTDB): domain Bacteria; phylum Pseudomonadota; class Gammaproteobacteria; order Enterobacterales; family Succinivibrionaceae; genus JAZQPH01. Next base: position 7,930 of record JAZQPH010000124.1, on the reverse strand, counting down.
ATGTTTCCCCGTATGCTGTCGTGCACATGAAACCTTCCCGCCAGGTTGACTGCGCATCTTCGTGTGTTTCTCCGCGCCAGATTCCATCAGACTTTGATGCCAACGATTGCTGGATGTGCGACATGGCTGCCGGATGGACTGCAGGATCGGAAATGTCATTTAAGTATCGTCCGATGGCTTGGTGCCAGGCGGCGGAAAATGCGGTCAATGATGCTGGATTTGTCGTAACCGACGGGTCGGTGCCTGCGGATTGCCGAGCGCCTGACGGGGCATATGCGTTGGTTGCAGATGATGAGACATCAATAGAATTGGATGCCTGCGCCGATACGGATGCTAAGTGCCAGACGAATTATTATTCTGTACAGATGGCAGATCTGTCCATGAAATCAGGCGTCGCAGAGATAAAGAACACTGTTGACGACGTGGGCTTTTTCGATCTCAGAATTGGCGGATATACGGATCCATATACGGGTCTTGAGGTTAAAGGCAGCCAGATGCGCCTTGATGCGGAGATCGTGCCGCAAGGTTTTGCTTTGCAGCATGGGGATACAGGCGGCGTCATCAACTCCTGCTTAAGATACGAGGAAGGCAAAAAATCGTTCACCTATTTCGGTCAGCCGTTTGAAGCGGATTTTTCCGTTGAAGCCGTAAATGCCAAGGGCATGAGGACAAAGCGCTTCAATCAAGACGAGTTTGCCGATATCGATTTGTTCGAGGTAACGCTGGCAGCGATGCCGTATCCTTCATTGCTTCCGTCAGGCATGCAAGAACGCGGCACCCAAAGACTGCTGCTGTCGTTTTCCGATAAAAATGCAGGCACGCCAATTTCTCAGAAGCAAGCTTGGAATTCTGGCGTACTCGCTTTGGCAACGCCTGGGCGGGCATCTTCCTTGCAGGAGTACAAGGTATCTCTAAAAGTTCTGCCAAACGGCTATGCTTCGGATTTAGAATTGGGCCGTGATGATATGGCAAGGCATTCTGACGGCTCTTACATAAGGAAATACTCATCCGACGTGGCTTCAAAAACCGATGATCCGCGGGGAACAGGGTCGTCAAGAGCCATTATCGGAGTTGGCGTGAACCTCTTAAAAAGAGATGGGGCCGATGTGTCGTTCATGACGCAAAAAACGCCTTTATTCGATTACTCATTCAGTGACATTCCGGAAATAAAAGAGTACCTGAAATCGCTGAGCGCAATTCCTTATTCGGGAAATCCTGCCGGCAACGGAGCTACGTTCGCGCTGTCGGCGGTAAACGGAATTTTGGATCTGAGAATCGGCAGGATTGCGCTTAAGGATGCCAAAGCGGCTCCGGGAAACTATCTTTTCATGCCAGTGGTTTTTGAAGAATATCGAGAACGCCTTGATGACTCCGGCAATGCCGTATGGTCGGGATGGCTGAGAAATAGCGATGATTCGTGTTCCGTGCTGACTACAAGGCAGTTATATGCCTCCACTATGTCTTCAGATTTGGATGAGGCCAAGAAACCGGTGGCGCTCGGAAATGGCACCAACTTTAAATATAAAGATGCCGCGGGTCAGATGTCGTCTTCTCTGGTGTTGGTTAACGAAAGATCTGTTTCCGCCGAGGCTCTTTCAAAAGAAAACGAAGCGCGTCCTGGACAGATTGACCAATATGCTGTCGCGTCTGACGGTCTTATGTATCTGAGAATCTCCCCACCGAACCGGGGATTGCCTGCCAAACTGTCGGTAGGAACTCCTGCGGTCGGCAAAAACTATGAGCGAGATAAGCCTGATGCCGTGGCTCAGGGCGCCGCGGAAGCTCTTTGCGCTTTTGATGATGCCGGTTATCTGACTGCGGATGCCGAATGGCTGTGTTTTCATTTAGAAAATGATTCTGCGGCTGAAGGTTCGTTCGACGGATGGCCTGGAAGGCAGAGAATTCTCTTCAGATACGATCTTCTTCCCGACTTTGCTCGGCACTGAAAATTTGAATTTTGCTCTTGCTCACTTAGGCTGAATGTGAAAAGTGATGCCTTATGAGTGCGCTGTCGGGATCAAAACATAATGACTGAACACGAAAATTGTTCGGTATTACCCTTGGCGTGTTAAAATTACTGGCGTTTTTATTTTCCCAGTCTTTGCTTGGGCTGCATATGTTTCAGTTTCTTAACAAATTTTTCAATTTCAACAATTCGATAGCAATCGATCTCGGCACAGCAAACACGCTGATCAACGTAAGAGGCAAGGGCATCGTTCTTAACGAGCCATCCGTCGTTGCTGTTCGCCATGAAAAGGGTACGGCATCGGGCGGTTATGTCGTCGCGGTGGGTTCAGATGCCAAGAAAATGCTCGGAAGAGTTCCAAAGAGCATTGAAACAATCCGTCCGCTTAAGGATGGCGTAATCGCAGATATTAATTACTGCGAGAAGATGATTAAGTGGTTTATCAAAAAATCCTGCCAGAAAGGATTCTTTTCTCCAGATCCTCGCGTTTTGGTGTGCGTGCCAGGCTCTGCAACTCCCGTTGAGCGTCAGGCTATTCAGCGCGCTGCCGAAAATTCAGGAGCCAGCGAAGTATATGTCATAAGCGAGACGGTTGCTGCCGCTTTGGGTGCTGGTCTTCCTGTTGAGGAGCCTACAGGATGTATGGTTGTCGATATTGGCGGCGGTACGACTGATATTGCGATTATTTCGCTTAACGATATCGTAGTAACCGAATCCATAAAGATTGCCGGCGACAAACTCAATGAAGATATCACGCAGCACCTCAAGTCGAAATTCAAATTGACCGTTGGTCCGCAGACTGCCGAGAGAATCAAAGAAGAAATCGGCTGTGCGATGGTTGAAGAAGGCGATGACGTAAAAACTGTCAGAGTCCGCGGCCGCGACAATGAAGGCATGCCTAGAGAAATCGAAGTTAACAGCGTTCAGATTAACCAGGCAATTGCCCCTTCGCTTGCGCAGATTGCAGAGCAGGTCAAGAGAGCTCTTGACAAGTCTACTCCTGAAATATCTGCAACGCTATGCGAGCAGGGACTTATTCTGACAGGTGGCGGCGCCCTTCTTACCAATCTTGATAAGTATCTTGCTCAGGCGGTCGGGATCCCAGTTTCCAAGGCAGAAGATCCGCTTGCTTGCGTGGCAAAGGGCGGCGGCATTGCGCTCGAACGCATTGAAAGCGAACACCGCAACATATACGCAATCGACTGATGTCAGCCGCTCAGCAATGAGCGCTGAATGAGACCGCGCCGAAAGGCGCGGTATTGTTAAAAGCGAAAAGAATAAGATGGCAAAAAAGGTACGAGTACGCGGCATGCCGATGGCTGGACGATTGTTCATTGCCGTTGTGGTTTCCGCAATCATTATTCTTACTGATTCCAGCCTGCATTATTCAAAAAATATCAGAAAATACACTGATACCATTCTTGCCCCCGTTTTTTATCTGGCCAGCCTGCCGCATGATATTTCTGGTGGGTTCGGTCAATATGTCAGATCTCGTCATCAGCTCGCTGAAGACAACAGAAAACTTCAGGAAACGCTGATGCTTCTTAAAAGCGAATTGCTGAAGTACCGCCAGTTAAAACAAGAAAATCGCAAATTGCGTGCTCTTCTTGAGTCTCCGATAAGAACGGATTCCGAAGTGGCTGTTGCAGAAATTATGAGCGTTGCAACGGATCCGTTTGAGCAGCAGATCATCATCAATAAGGGAAATGAAGATAAAGTATTTCCGGGTCAGCCGCTTATCGGCGAAGACGGCATAATCGGTCAAATAACCTCCGTGTCCAACGGCATGAGCCGAGCGTTGCTTTTGACGGATCGCAGGCATGCAATACCCGTTCGTATCGTGCGCAATGATATTCGCGCCGTCGTGTCGGGTACAGGCAGGCCTGATGAACTGGTAATTACGAATCTTCCTCGAAATTCAAACGTAAAAGTCGGCGATTTGCTCGTAACTTCTGGATTGGGCGGAAAATTTCCCAGCGGTTATCCAGTAGGTCGAGTGGTTGACTATATCCCAGACAACGGCACAGGATTTGCGGAAGTCAGAGCCAGACCTGTTGAAAGACTCAGCAGGCTTCGTTTTGTGCTGCTGATTTGGCCGTCTGAATATATTACGGATACAGGCGAGCATCTTGGCAGAACCAGCGTGGAAATGCTGAAGGAGGGCAAAGCGCGTGTACGCTAAAAAGTTGGCCCTCAGGCTGAAAATTTACGGAACGATGTTTGTTGCGCTTGTGCTGAATCTGATGGCGTTTCCGTCTGTGTTCGAGCATCTTAAGCCAAATTTTCTAGTCCTCATTGTCCTGTTTTGGATTGTGAGCAAGCCAAACATCGTAAACGTTGGGCATGCTTTCTTCTGCGGTCTTGTTTTGGATTTGTCCATCTGCACGACGGTCGGTCCGTCAGATCTTGTTTCGCCCGAATTGGCGTCTGGATCTACTCTAGGCATTAGAGCCCTGGCATTTTCTCTGATGGCATATCTTATCGGCTCGACCTTTGTAAAGTTTGAAAACTACTCGTATTTGCAGCAATCGATAAGCGTTGGAATCGTGTCATTCATCGGGCAGATCATGATATTTTGGCTTGAACATGCATTCGGTTTCGCCATTGTTGATTTTCATTTTCTGCTATCTGTCTTGTCAGATGCAGTGCTTTGGCCGATTGTTTTTACAGGTCTTAAAGCTTTGCTAAGGGTAAGACAGGAGCCAACGTCAAATGAAATCTGATTTGAACTTGTGGCTTGCTTCTTCTTCTCCGCGCCGTCGCGAACTTTTGTCCGCAGCGGGTTATGATTTCAAAATTGTCTGCGCACCGGCGGATGAATCCCGGATTCCAAATGAAACTTCGCGTGTCTTTGTGCAGCGCCTTGCAGGAGCCAAAGCCGATGCTGGTTATGCCGCTCTGAGCCAGGATGTCAGAAAAACAGCCCTTGTCATAGGTTCTGACACCATAGTCGTGTTGCCAGACCAAAACGGTGGAGAGATTGTCGGAAAGCCAAAGAATTTTGCGGACGCATGCCGTGTTTGGGAACAGATGTCTGGCAGAAATCACAGAGTCATAACGGCCGTCTGCCTTAAGACCGCAGTCTGCAGAGAAATCTTTTTTGAAGAATCGGTCGTCTATTTCAGACAAATGTCCGCGGGCGACATGCATGAGTATTGGAACACCGGCGAACCTTGCGATAAAGCAGGCGGCTACGCAATACAAGGCATTGGACGAAAATTTGTTTCTCGGTACGAGGGCTCGTTTTCGAATATCGTAGGATTGCCCATGGAAACTTTGACAGAGCGCCTAAGCAAATTAGGAGTTTTGCATTCTTGAAATAAGGCGTGCCTTTCGTCCCATTCCCACAAATTCTTTTTACAGAATAGCTGTGTATCGTGCTATCTTTCGTAAAAGTATGGCTAGGATGGCATATGTCTTTTGCCTAGATGAGATCAAACGATGAAATATAGAATAATAACCTCTGTTATGGCCGCATCCGTTGCTGTTGCCGTAACCGGCTGCGCATCGCAGCCTTCAGGCACTTCATGGAATGGCACTTTTACCCATATATCGACCGCGAAGGCATATAACGAAGGCTATATGGGCGCTAACATGACGATTGCAGAGGTCAAACAGCGCGGCGATTTGGGTCTGGGCATGATGGCTAACGGCAATGGCGAGTTCATGATGCTTGACGGCATGGCGTATAAATCAAATCTCAAAGGCGAGGCGATCAATGCAGAAGACAGCGAGGCCGTGACTTATGCCGCTGTCGTCAAATTTGAGCACGATGATTCATTCGTGATAAATTCATCAGCTTCTATAAATGAGCTCAAATCGCAGCTTGAAGACAGAACCAGGTACTCTTCTGAATATTTTCATGCAGTACGCATAGATGGGTTGTTCTCAAAAATGCGCACGAGAGCGACCGCATCGTCAGGGGATGTCAAAAATAATGCACCCGAGCCGACGATATATGAGTACAAAGATATTCGTGCTACGGTTTTTGGCGTTCGTTGCCCAGAATATGCCGCTAAGATATGCTTTCCAGGATGGCATTTTCACTTTGTGTCCAAAAATGCAAATTTCGGCGGTCATGTTATTGAACTCAGTATGAACGAAGCAGCCGCGTATTCGCAGCATTTTGGCAAGTTAGATGTTGTGCTTCCGAGAAATCTCATTGTGCGCGATACAAGGAAGCCTGCTGCCAAAGACGGCGGCGTGCGGGATGCGGCTTCAGTATCGCAGCTTGGCGGCGGAAAGTATGACGTAACGTCAAAAGATGATGCTTCAGGAAGCAAGTATGAATCAAGAGCCAATGATCCGATTCAATCCAAGAGGACGATATCGGACGAGGATTTGATAATTCATATTACGGATGATAAGGTCATCTCCCGAACAGACGCTGATGATGTCGCCGAGCAGGTTGCAACAAAAATGCAGGCTGACAAAACGGATTCTAAGAAAGCTAAAGAAGCGGCGTGGAGTGTCGGTCCTTCTTCTGGCGTGATATCTGGTCCGTCTTCCAAGAAAGATGCTGCGGTCGATGAAGCCGATATCGCGGCCGATGAAGCCGAATCTGATGCTCAAAAAACGATGGATGTCATCGGAGATGCAATTGCTCCGGGTGATGCGGTCATATCCAAGTAATACCGAATCCATTTGAAATTGGAAAGGCGCCTTCGGGTGCCTTTTTGCTTTCGATGCTGAATAAATTTGCTGATTTGCGTCAAATTTTTAGAATTTGCTTGATCGCATTTCAATATGGGGTTATTATCCGCCCGCGATCCCATAAGGGAATTTTTGAAACTTCGTGTGGTGTCTGGCTTCGGGGCAGATGGCGACACGGCCTATTATTGAGGTTTCCATGAAAAAAGATATTCATCCAGAGTACGGCGTAATCAAAGTCAAGTGCTCTTGCGGTAACGAGTTTGAAACCCGTTCGACTCTCGGCCACGATCTTCAGATCGATGTTTGCTCTGCATGCCATCCTTTCTATACCGGCAAGCAGAAGATTGTCGACACCGGCGGACGCGTTGAACGTTTTAACAAGCGTTTCGGCATGCTTTCTTCTTCCAAGAAGTAATTGGTAGCATAGAAACAGCCTTGCGGCTTTAATAATTAAGGGTCGGATTTCCGACCCTTTCTTTTGCCCGAAAATTTCAGCGGATGCGTGGATAATCATGGAAACATTTGCTTATGGAAATGACGCGGTTGATTTTTTGTCCAAAAATGACAAAAGAATGGCTGATGCGATTTCGAGGATCGGCCATGTCAGCCGTGAAATCTGGCCCGATCTTTTTCAGGGATTGATTTGGTCAATCGTCGGGCAGCAGATATCGGGGGCAGCTCAGGCTTCCGTATGGAAACGTTTTGAATCAGGTCTTGGCGAAGTATCTGTTCAGTCTGTAATATCGGCCGGCAGAGAAAAAATAAGATCTTTCGGCGTGTCGGACAAGAAAGCTGAATGGATTGTTTCGAGTGCGGAAAAATTTGCTTCCGGAGAAATTGATTCTGAACAAATTGCCAAACTTTCAGACAGCGATGCAATCGGCGTGCTGACAAATTTGGATGGCATTGGCGTCTGGACGGCAGAAATGCTGTTGATTTTCGTTTTCGGACGCCAAAATATTCTAAGCCTTGGCGATTTTGGCATACGAAAGGGCATGCGCATGCTGTACGGATGGCGCTTTGTAGACAAAATCAGATACCAGCGCTTAAAAAAGCGCTATGCCCCGTATGGAACTATTGCTTCATTTTATTTATGGGCAATTGCGGGAGGCGCCCTTTCGGAACTTACCGATCCCGGCCAAAAGACCAAAAAATAGATTTATTAGAAGTTTCGCTCTGTTATGAAGGAGTATTGATCCTATAATAAACTTTTGTAGTCTTAATAAAAATTAATCCTATACGGATTGAGCGGCAATCCTCTATCGATTATCTCCCGAATCGCAATAAATTGCATCTCGGGAGACTTACCGA
>JAZQPH010000123.1:0-4515 GCA_045628385.1 Succinivibrionaceae bacterium | reverse complement strand
TGTACCCCATGTACTCTTCGATGACGTCGTTGCCGCTGGAATTTATCCAGTAACTGCCCGCGTGTATGTCGTCCTCGTATTCGCCGACGTTACGATAGTTGTCGGAGCAGAAATTCATGACGTCCCACGGGCAATACATATGTTCTCGGCCAAAGTAATAACCATCATAGTGGGCAGTGACCGAATCAATGTATTTGTCCAGATTGTAGTATTTGAGAACCTGCTCCGTTTCTTCTTTGGTGAAGCCGATTCCTTTTGAAAATTCCGGATTTCCCTTGTCCAGGACTGAACACACTTTGAGATTGTTTAGTCCCGTGAAGATGCTTTCCTTTGCGGCGCGCAGGCACCCCGTGAGCACGGCCTTGCCGAGATATGAATTGGTTTTCAGCGCTTTGCTCAAAAGACCGCTGATGAGCGGAACCATTTTGTCGTAATATCCAAAATGCGCGGCTTTGCTGATCGGCACATCGTATTCGTCGATGAGAAGTATCGGATTTACACCGTGATGCCTGCTCAGGCATTCCGTCAGAAATCTCAATGAGCCTTTCAGATTTTCCAGGACTTCATTTTGGTCTTCCGTATTTTTGTCATCGTACTTTTCTTCGCCGATTGATAATTTAAACCAACCCTTGCTAAAGTATAAATCGTCGCTTATTTTCAGTAATTTTCTTTTTTCAGTGACATTTAGCCTGCCGCTTGATAACAGATATGAGAAATTGTTGTTTAACAGGTTTACGATGACATCGGCGAGCTGGATATATGCAGATTCGTAGGTCGGTCCCGCTACATCTTTCAAAGTAACGAAAACAGTCGGGCATTTGCCCATAAACTCTCGGCAAAATTCCGTGTCTTCGAAAATCTCGGTGTCTTTGAACAGCCGCTCTTGGTATGAAATGTCGTCGGAGTTGTCGGGATTGCTCGGATTGATTCTCAGAAACTCATGAAAGGTGCTCATGGCCAGGGTTTTGCCGAAGCGGCGCGGACGGGTAATCAAAAGCACGTCGCTTTGGTCATTTTTGAATATTTCTTTTATAAGCGAAGTTTTGTCGACGTAATAATTATCATTATCCATGAATTTGGCAAATGACTCTCTGCCGACGGATATTCGTTTCATGATTTGCCCCGAAGTGCCAAGTTGTCTTTTGTATATTAAGTTGCCCGTCGTTTCGATTCAACTTTTCCTCCGGTCTGCTGTTTGAGATTATGACATTGGAAGAGAAATTTTCAGATCCTGACAAAGTTAACGAATTTTTCCAAAATGGGAACTTCGGAAACGTCTCCTGTCTATCGCAGCTTTCTAACGGACCATTGCATTGCGATTGACCCGAACTTTCCGAGTCTGCGCGGAAAACGCAAATGTCTGGAGCATTAATTTTCGGCTTTTAGCCGATCATCCATAAAAATGTGCCTCATGCAGCGATTCTGCAGAACTGCAAGCTGAGCGCTCTGCATTTTGACAGCATCGCTGGCGCAATCAAATGCAAAAATCAGTTCGGCACTTCGCAATTACTCTCATGATTTTAAGAGCGCGCATAAAGCCGCATTCCTCATTGGCTTCTTAATGTTTCTTGAGTTGTCGGACTTAATCTCGTTCTTCATTCATTTCATAATCAAGTTACTGCGTCATCCATGACAACAAATTCAGGAGAATTTGTTTTGAGGAAGCGTGTCAGGACAACTTCATAATCAAGGCTTTCACAAAATAAACAGCGATCTTGATCACAAAAATTATTTTGACAGTTGTTTGTGACAGTAATATTGTTATAATACAATTATGTAAGCCGATGAGCGGACATAGGGCGAACACCTTAGCAGGGAAGTCGCGAAAAACGGCAGGAGAACGTATATGGATGAGATTGTTTATACGCTCGACGAACTGGCGAGCCTAACGGGGATCAGCAAACGTACCGTCAGGTATTACATCCAGATGGGGCTTGTCGATCGCCCGATCGGCGAAACCAAGGCTTCGCGTTATACGCCGAAACATCTTGAACGGCTGCTTACCGTCCAAAGACTGACGGCAGAAGGCTTGACGCTCGAGGGCGTAAAAAAAATTCTGGAGAAGGACGGGGAGTCCAAAAAAATCGGCTGCGGGCCGAAGCCCGGAACCATAACCGCGATGTCGAAAATCGCGATTGCCCCGGGCATCGATCTTGTCGTCTCGCACGGCGAATCGGGCAAAAGCGCCGACGAACTGCGCGAGCTTGTAAAAAAAATTATGGAAGCCATAGGTGCCGCCGATGCGGTTCCTCTTGAGTAACGGGAGAAAAGAAAATGGTTATTTATCCTGGAAATCGGATTGACGATGAATTGCCGCCAGCTGCCATGACCGACAGCGATACGGGCGAATCCGCTCTCGTTTTAAAGGGCGTGTCGATGAAAGGCAAAGTCGCGGGGCTCATGCTCGACATGCAAATCACCCAGCGCTACAAAAATGAACGCCGCAAGGAAATCGAGACCGTTTATACCTTCCCCGTTCCTTACAGGGCAACGCTTCTCGACATCGAGATGAAAATCGGCGAGGAAATTTTAAAAGGCGCCGTCGTTGAAAAATATGCCGCCAGAAAAGAATACGAGGAAGCCGTCGAAAACGGCGATCTGCCGGTTCTCGTCGAAGAAACGGGAAGCGGACTCTATACCGCCAATATCGGCAACATCAAGCCGGGCGAAGAAATCGAAGTCACGATCCGCTACGCATCTGTTCTTGACGTCGAGCAGGGCCATATCAGGCTCGGCGTGCCGACATGTCTTGCGCCGCGCTACGGCGATCCGGTTGCGCAGGGCGGAATCGCATCGCATGAATGCGTAAGCTCCAACATTCTTGCCAAATATCCTTTGAAGCTTGAAATCGAACTTTTCGGCGCCGTCGCGATGGGCAGGGCTTATTCTCCGACCAACCGCATCGGTCTCGGCATCATCAAAAACGGCGGCATCAGGGTAACGCTTGAAGATGCCTGGCTTGACCGCGATTTTGTCCTCGACATCGAAGATGTGCCTTTTGAAGGGGCGGCTGCTCTCGGACAATACAAAAACGAATCTTCCGTTCTTGCGAGCTTCATGCCCAAGATTAATCCCGAAAAATCAGCATCGGCCAATATCAAAGTGCTCGTCGACTGTTCGGGCTCGATGCAGGGACCGCGCATCGAATCGGCCGTCAATGCGCTTTCGTCGCTCGTCGACGCATTGGGAGCAGAAGATCGTATGTCGCTTTCGTGTTTTGGCAGCAATTACGTCAATTACCATGAATCGACAAAATGCTGCGACGCAAACCATAAGGCTAATTTAAAAAGACTTGTCGCGGGCATCGGCGCGAACATGGGCGGCACCGAAATGCAAAGCGCGCTGCGATCGCTTACAAACGACGTCGCCAAGGGAGGGGCGGAATTTGCCGACATCCTGCTCATCACGGACGGCGAAGTCTGGGCAGCCGAGGAAATGAAAAATCTTGCGCTTTCGTCGGGTCACAGAATTTACACCATCGGCGTCGGGTGCGCGCCGAACGAACAGATGCTCCGAGCCATGTCCGAAGGCACGGGCGGCATGAGCCGCATCGTCTCGGACGGCGAAGACATGTCAAGGGCGGGGCTTGAGCTTGTCGCGGGCATGCGCCAGGAATTTGCATCCGACGTGAGGATTGACTGGCACGGCGAGCCTTTATGGCAAAGTCCGATTCCGAAATCTATTTTTAACGGCCAGACGGTGCATGCTTTTGCCCGTTTTGCAAAAACTCCCGAAGCTGCGCCGACGCTTTCTTTCCGCGTCGGAGAAAAAAATTATTCGTTCGATGCCGAGGGACCGCAGCTTCTTGAAGGCGATGCGATTTCTCGTTTTGCCGGAAGTTACGAGTATCGCGACTTTGTTGCGGGGCGCGATTCTGATGGCGCGCTCGATGCCGCGCTCAAATACGGCATCGTGACCAGGGACACATCCTTGTATCTTGTCAAAATCAGAAATGAAGAGGAGAAATCATCAGGAATGCCAGTTCTTGAACAGATTCAGCAGATGATGCCTGCTGACGCGATGGCGGATGTCTGCATGGATAAGTGTTGCCTAGAGATTGATTGTTGTACAAAATACGACTCTCTTGGTTTTGACGAGGACGTTTGCGAACTTGCCGATCAGCTGGAGATTTGTGCGGGACGCGAAAACGATTTCGTTTCCGTGGCGCTCGCGGTGCCTGAAGCGACCAATGCCGCTGCGGCGGTAAAGTGGCCTGACCTTTCGCGTCGCGAAGAACTTGAAGAAAGCGATGACGCCGACGACTGGTTCACGCTCTATGCCTGCTTGGCGCTTTATGACAGAAATGTCCATGACGCTCTTATAGAGCTTGCAAAGGCGGCTGATGAAGAGCATGAAATGGCGCTTGCGATTCTTGTGACTTTGATAAGGCGCGGCATCTGCGCAGGCGTAGCCGGGTTTGACTCGCAGGAGGTGATCAGATGGGCTGCTGATATGGGAATAACTCCTGTCAGTTGAGTCTTAATAGGCGAGGCTTATGTGGCATAGGCTAAATAT
>JAZQPH010000122.1:0-2538 GCA_045628385.1 Succinivibrionaceae bacterium | reverse complement strand
GCCAAATCCAAAGCGACTTCTTTCACGCCTCGGTTTGCCTCTTCGTTGCCGAAAGCCTTGGCGACGCTTCTGACCTTTTGTTCGCCGATGATCGGCAGATCCAATTTGCCCTCGGCAGCCCACTTCAGCGCAAGGATGCAGGCTCTTGCGTGCATGCCGTGCTGAGCGGCGCCGGCCGCGCCCGCACGCAAAAGATTGCGGGCAACGATCAGATCCGCATCGGCTCCGCAAACTCCGCGAGTTGCTTTTGCGGTAACGCGGCAAGGACCCATATTGCAGATTTTGCAGCATATGCCGGCCATGCCGTAGCTGCATTGAGGCTTTTGCCGATCAAAGCGGTCAAAGCTGGTGTCGACGCCGATCTGCTCAGCTCTGAGCAAAAGCTCTCTTACGGCCGGATCAGGCGTTTTGTCGATTACGTCCTGCTTGCTCGGGAAAGTCTTCTTGTATGCCGTTACCGCCTTCATGTAATCCTTGATGAAATTTTCGCCATCGGATCCTTCTTCGTCATGATGATGGTCCGAAGACAGAATGACCTTTGGAATGCCGTTTTCGTCAAAGCCGATGATATTTCTGTGAGTATGGATATGCGGCAAATGGCTGTCATGATGACCCGTTATCCCGCGATCATGATTGTGTTCATGATGGTGTTCTTCTTTCTTTGCTTCTGGTTCTATTTCAGTGCTCATTCTTTGCGCCTTTCGGATACGGCAGTAGATGCCGTATAAAAATATGTTTACGGAAATTGAAAAATTTTAAATATTTGCTTTTGCGATTAACTTACTTGCACAATTGCTGCTGCGAATGCAGATTAAGCGATTTGGCGAAGATTGATACCGCCCAAACCGACAAACCTGCAAAAATGACCGCCGCTCCGAGACAGCTGTCGTCGCGGATGACATCCCATGATTGTTCATTGAAGTAACCAAGCCCTGATTCGCACAGTTCAAAAAACACATCCGCGCACCACATGAGCGATGCGCCCGCAAACATGCAAATCAGCAACGAAAGATTCCATTTCTCTTTGGTTTGGCTGTTTTTTGCAAAAAAACATACAATCAAAGCCGCCAAGGCAGTCAATATCAGCGTGCTCATGCATTCTCTCCTCTGATGGATGTTTTTCTTGAAGCCTGGATGCGATTGGCGATAAGTGTCAATGCCCAGAAGGAAGTCACCAACAGAGCCATGGTTACGCCCACAGTGGCCATTTCATGAAGCATCACTTCCGTATCTTCCGGAGTTTTCATCGCCGTGAGGAAAGGGTACGAAAAGATGATCTCACCGTGCCAAATGTGCTCAATGAGCAATAAAAATGCGCCGCCCAATAAATATCCCGATAGGGTCTTAAGATTCGTTCCCCAATAATGCGCAGCAGAATCTTTGACGTGACCATTTTTGGATGCCAACAATAATTGAGCAACTCCCAGAGCTGCCAAGCCTTCCACGCCGGGAACAATCAAACAAGCCATGTTAACCTCAATATTAATGTAATTTTTATGTTGTTCTGAATGAATAAAATCTTATGCAATAGGCATGCGAATCAGTTTTTGCTTACTCAGCGGAAGTCATGCAACGGCTTCTTTCAAAGGTTTAAAGTTTGTCTTCAGACGAACTCATACCTATCTAATTAATCTTTCCTTTCTAATTAATCTTTCCTATTTGCCCGATTCCGGAATTACTCTCCGATTAACCGAGACTTGGTATCTTTTGGTAATCCGAGATCTCTGACTGATCTGTTAATTCATGCCAAAAGATATCTTCTTTATTATTCGCCCTATTCCGCCCAGCGCATCCCGACTTCGGGAAAAGATCGCTGAGCCTTTTGCTGAACAAGAAATTCTTTACGACCTCGTCACACGCCAGCCAAAGCGGCTTCGTAAGACATGCCGCTTCTCGCGGACATTTTGCGGCTTCAGGCATATTGCAGGTAACCGAACAAAGAGTTCCTTCGAGTACCTCGAGAATTTCGCCTACCGTGTAGGATTCGGGCGACCTCGAGAGCCTATATCCTCCGCCCTTGCCTCTCGTCGCAAGCAGCAATTTGGTTTGGACCAGAGTCTTGGCAATAATTTCGAGATATTTCTTCGAAATATTCTGCCTCTTGGCAATATCTTTGAGCGCGACGTTGGACTCCTGCGGCTGCAAGGCAATGTCCAGCATGACTCGCAGACCGTAACGTCCTTTTGTTGAAATCATGTCTTTATGCTCTAAATCTATTTATACCATAGGTTACTAGGTAATTATAAATTATCTGGACATGAATGGGAATTTTCGATCGTAAAAATCTCAGTGAAGGTGCTCGAACCATGACCGCTCGGGATATCAAGTCTTGAGCATGGGCTTTGACGGGAAAAGTTCGCAGGAATTCGGAATCGATATGATTTGCGCAACGACAATTGCTAGTTAAATATTTGGACGAACCTGCTGGCTGGTCGGAATCAGCATTTGCATAGACTCAGATTAACGGCATCAGCGCCGATGCCTTTCCGAATACGAACTCAAAGATGCAACACCTTAGCATATCGATGCCTGATAAGC
>JAZQPH010000121.1:0-8885 GCA_045628385.1 Succinivibrionaceae bacterium | reverse complement strand
AGCGATACGCCGAGCACGATGCAGTTTGTGGTGATAAGAGGCAGGTAGATTCCGAGGACTCTGTAAAGCGACGGATTGGTCTTGCGAACGATGATTTCAGTCAGCTGCACGACGCAGGCGATGACCAAAATAAAACTTATGGTCTTGAGGCTGTCAAGCTCAAGGGGCGTGAGAATCGTGCTGTCGACGAAACTTGTCAGAGCCGAGGTGATGGTCAGGACAAAACAAGTGGCGCTTCCCATGCCGAAGGCTGCGGATACGCTTTTGGAAACGCCCATGAATGGGCAAAGACCGAGAAATTGGGCCAACACGAAGTTGTTGACGAGTACGGTGCTGACTAGCAGCAGAGCATAATCTTTCATGGTGTGGGGCGGATCTGAAATTTAACCGCGAAAATATGTAAAAAATTGTTCAGGTGTGAATTTTATCACATACATGTGCGCATGTATTCAGCAACGCAGTTTTCCATCATCGAGCATCGAACCATATCAAAATATCGAATTTCCCGACAAAGTGAATCTACTAGTCTTTTTCAAAAGACGGATATTTTTTTTGTTTTTTGAATGCGCCATTGGACGCATATTGCGGCCAGAATTGTTGCTTTTTGATCGTTATGCGACGTCAGCCGTGATGAGAGGAAATTTGAAATGCATAAATTAATCACACAAGGCTTGCGGATTATGTCCAGAAATGCGGGGTGAAAAAAGCAGCGGAAGGGAATGTCCGCTGCCGCCGCTTTTCTTTGATGCATGGAAACTTTTATTTATTTTGCGGTCTTCATGGCTTTTTCGATCTTCTTCGCTACAGGATCGTCTGCAAGTTCCTTTGCAAGAGCTTCGAGATCGGCTTTCGTTCCGTGTATGCCAATCGCTTCGACAGAGTACTCTCTTGCCATCTTAGGAGCTTCTTTGTCCTTAGCGATGTCAGCGAGAACTGCTACGACGTCAGCAGCCTTGTATGCGCCGTCTGCGAGCTTGAACCATTCAGGTTTAGGGGCTTTCTTCAGATTGGAGATGACCGACCATGCAGGCATATCCTTGGAGCGAGGAAGCTTTAAGTAATCAAGAGTCATCTTGTAGGCTCTAGCATCAAAGTTCTTGAAGAAAGGCGCGTCGTACCACATGTAGAGAAGACCTTCGGCGCAGCTGCCGAGGAGCTTGGCCTGGGCTGGATCGTAAGACTTCAGCATAGCCTCGACTCTGTCAATGGCGGCTGCATTTTTGGCTCTGCCGAGTTCCTTGCATGCGCTCATTGCGATTTTTGGATCTTTGTCGTCAAGGAACTTGATTGCTTCGGACTCGATGCCTGCAACTGAGCTGTTATTTGTATTGATAAGACCCATCATGGCGGCACTTCTGACAGAGGAATCTGCGTGTGTGGCGCTCTTCTTGTACAGCTCGTACAGGGCAGGGCTGACCTTGAGGTTGTTCATGAGGCTGCGAAGACCTGCTGCAAGGACTTTCGAGTCCTGTTCTTTCTGGAGCTGTTCGGTAAAGAACTTGAGTTCGCTGTCCTCCGAAGCGTAGTTTCTGGTTGCGCGATCATAAGGAAGGGCGCGAATTTCTGGATCTTCATGCACTGCAGCTGCGTGCTCGAGTTCGAGCTTTTCCTCAGTTGTCTTACCCTTCAACAAAGCGTTGTAACTGGAGACATTCTTCTTCTCCATGTCGGAGAATACATCGGCCTGCGCCGTGCATATTGTGCCCGATACTGCCATTGCAATGGCTAACTTAAGGAATTTTTTCATGGAAGCCTCCATACAGGTTTAATTGTTAATGTATCGCGAGATATCCTTTCAGCGCGGACATCGGAGCATCTGAAATTGCTTTGCTTCCGCACCGCAGGCGACATAATCTTTTCTTGACGCAAGAAGCCGAGCGTTTGGCAATGATTAATCCGCCGGAATGGCTGTCCCCATTGCCTTCGCTAAATGCTACGCATCAGGACCGAGATTGAGCGGGAAGATCCCTGCTTACTTATCCTTCTGCCGGAAAGAATAAAATCTGTCACAAGTGGTCTTCGTCGGATTCCACGCTCAGGAAACTCGCAGTTGACCACACCTATTTAAATTTTAATACTATACCGATTTTTTTTTCAATACCGCAGAGGAACTGTGTCCATTCGACTGTAATAAGCGACATGCCACAAAGTTCCTCATAAAAATCAGATGGTTGGCAGAAATTCAGGTTTTCGGCAGTGATCCTGATGCGTCAGGCACCTGTCGAACAGCCGACAGCCAATCTCAGCAAGGTTTTCTTTGGCGCAAATGCAAAGAAAATTTTTTCTGCGAACCGTTAGTCGTTGTTGCAGTTCCAGCACATTTTGACAAGTTTTGAAATCGAAGCTGAAGTGTATCGGCTTGATTAGGAAAGAAAAGATTATGCAAGAAAAGTGCCCGACCTTTCAGACGAGCACCCAATTATTTCAACAAAAAGGAGTCAATGATGAAACATGAACGCAAAAAGAGGATGTTTAACCTCCATGCATACTTTCTATATAGTCACAAATAGTTGAATTTCAATAGATTTGTCTAAAATGTTCGATTATGATGATATAAATCTCAAATCATAAACCACAAATAAGAGAGCTATTTCTCGAGATGCGTTTTCGTTTGTAGCTATTTTTATTGATGAAACAAAAGTTTCAGAGCAGCGGAACTTGCGCATTTAGGATTTCGGCATATCTGACTTTGCATACCCCGGCGTTATTCTCTATTTCTGGAAATAACGGTTTGGGGTAAATTCACGGCTCCGAGCGCGGTCAGATTATGCTATTTCGAATTTTGCATGATGAAATGAGCGCAGGCCGCGATCGGTAATTTGCAAATTTTTATAATGGAACTATTGTTCGGGGCAATCGCTTGACGTTTTTCTTTTTAATTCAAGATTTCCGTCGTTTTCTTCCAAATATGCAAAACCGTCATCGCGCCAGTCTCCAAGAACAATTCGTTTCAAACCTTCGCTTTCATAGACATGGATGTCAGGTTTGTGAGTATGCCCGTGGATAAGCAGCGTTGCTTTTCTTTTGATCATCCCGGCGATGACGTCATTTTTCACGACATCCATCATTTCCGGCGTTTTTACCGTTTTGCCCGATCCTGAATCCGAACGGACTCTTCCCGCTATGCTTTGCTTTACGGAAAACGGAAGCAGCGCAAAGATTAATCTGTAAAAACGGTTGTCTCTGAATTTTTTGAACCGCTGGTATCCCTTGTCGAGTGTGCAGAATTCATCGCCGTGGCAGAGCAGGGCGCGTTCGTTGCCGATCTTTATTATTTTTGCATCTGGGAGCAATTTCATGCGGGCTCGACGGCAATATTTTCTCCCGACTAGGAAATCGCGGTTTCCTCGCTGAAAAAAAATTTTTTTTGCCGGACATTTTCGGAACAGCGCGGCTATTTCTTCCTGAAAAGGTGTTTTTTCGCTGTCGCTGATCCAAAAATTGAAAAGATCTCCGAGCACGTACAATTCATCGCAGCCGCTGCATTCGTCGGAAAGAAAGGACGCGAGTGCAGCGGTAAGATCGGACCTTGATTCGTCAAGGTGCAGGTCGGAAATAAAAAGGCGACGCATTATTCGGCAATTTCTGCGCTTTCGATGGTGATAGTTTCGACCGGAACGTCGCGGTAAAAGCCGTTTCTTCCGGTCTTGGTGGCTTCGATTGCGTCGACCACTTCTTTGCCTTCCACGACTTCTCCGAATACGCAATAGCCCCAGCCTTCAACTGTTTCTTTTCTGAAGTTGAGGTAATCGTTGTTTACGGTGTTGATGAAGAACTGGCAGGAAGCCGAATGAGGCTCGCTGGTTCTGGCCATGGCGACGGTGTACTTGTCGTTCTTGAGACCGTTGTTGGCTTCATTCTTGATGGTAGGAAGCCCCTGATCTTTGACTTCCATGTCTGCGGTGAGACCGCCGCCCTGAATCATAAAATTCTTGATGACGCGGTGGAAAATCGTGCCGCTGTAGTGTCCTGATTCGACATTCTGCAGGAAGTTCTTGCAGGTGATTGGCGCTTTATCCGCGAAAAGATTGATTTTGATGTCGCCTTTGCTAGTGTGAAGAATGACCATGTGAGATACTCCTGTTGACGTCGACGGCGGGAAAAGTCCGCCTTTAAGATTCTAACCGCAGGCGCATATAATCTCAATGCGCCCGCGTGTGCTAAAATTTCACGGTTTGTGTCAATCGGCTTTCCCGAGATGGGGGGCTCGCAAGAGAATCGGAAAATGCTCAAAATTTACAACACGCTAACGCGTTCCAAAGAAGAATTCGTACCTCTGGTTCCGGGCGAAGTAGGCATGTATGTCTGCGGCGTAACTATTTATGATCTCTGCCATATCGGCCATGGCAGAACATTCGTGTGCTTTGACGTCATCGTCCGTTATCTGAGACATTTGGGCTACAAGGTCAAATATGTCCGCAACATAACCGACGTGGACGATAAAATTATCCGCCGGGCCGCAGAAAACGGCGAGCCTATCGAAAGTCTGACAGCTCGCATGACTGAAGCCATGCATCAGGATTTTGACGCTCTTGGTCTGCTGCGTCCCGATGTTGAGCCAAGGGCAACCGAATCAATGTCAGATATAGTTGAAATGGTGCAGCAGCTGATCGACAGAGGTCACGCGTATGTGGCGGACGACGGCGACGTCATGTTCTCTATTTCAAGTTTCCCTGAGTACGGAAAACTTTCTGGTCAGAATCTTGAGCAGCTTCAGGCAGGTCACCGCGTAGAAGTCGGCCAGTCAAAGAGGGATCCGCTCGATTTCGTGTTGTGGAAAATGTCCAAACCTGGCGAACCGATGTGGGACTCTCCTTGGGGAAAAGGCCGACCTGGATGGCATATCGAATGCTCGGCGATGAATCGCAAGATTCTTGGACCGCGTTTTGACATTCACGGCGGCGGTTCCGACCTGATGTTCCCGCATCACGAAAATGAGATTGCCCAGAGCCGCTGCGCCTGCGACACCAAGTATGTGAACACTTGGGTTCATTCGGGAATGGTGATGATCAATAAAGAGAAGATGTCGAAGTCTCTCAACAATTTTTTCACCATCCGCGACGTGCTTGCGCAGTATGACGGCGAGACCGTGAGATTCTTCCTCATGTCGGGGCAGTACAGAACCGCGCTCAATTATTCGAAAGAAAATCTTGATTTGGCGCGAAACTCTCTGACCCGTCTGTATACAGCTTTGGCGGATCTTGAAAGAGTCCAAGACGATTGCTCATTCGGCACAGAATACCGCGATGCTTTCAATGAAGCCATGGATGATGATTTTAATACTCCGGGCGCGTATTCAGTGCTGTTCGATCTTGCTCGCGACATCAATAAGCGCAGGGAAGCTGGCGATATGGCGGAAGCGTCAAAACTCGGAGCCGTTCTTCGTTCACTCGGAGGTGTTCTTGGCATATTGCAGCAGGATTCCGAAACTTATCTGAAAGCGGGTGCGTCGGGAGCTGATGACGAATCGGCAAAGATTGAGGCGCTTATCGAAAAACGCGCGGAAGCCAAGAAAAACAAAGATTGGGCTACCGCGGACGCCGTAAGAAAAGAACTGACTGACATGGGCATCGTGCTTGAGGATAAGCCGGGCGGAAAAACAGCCTGGCGCCGCAAGTAAAGAATTTTTTCCATGAGCTGGGTCCGCGCAGCAAAATAGAAATGAAAATGCCCGTTGCGATGACGGGCATTTTTTTTCTGAGCATTGCGCTATTTTGAATTTTTTAGCTGTGAGATGCGCAAGAAACTGCGCTTGCACACGGATTGCCGAGCTATTTGTCTTCTGGCAGCGCAAACGGAATAATCGGAGCGTCCTTTGCCGCCGAGCCGGAAACTCCTTGCTCCTCGGCTTGCTTTTTCATTGACGCCTTGCCGGCTTTTTTGAGTTCCGCCACCGATTCTTCGGTCACCTGAAACAGACTGAGATCGTCAAGATCCCACAGATAGCCGTCATTTGGAAGAAGTTTGCAAGCAAAGCCGATAGGTCTTTCAGGATCGTCGGAATTGATTTTGTTGCCCGCCACGATCCAAAGATTTTTTTCAGAATCAGGTTCTGCCTGTTTGACTTGCGTGATGCGAAGGCTCATTTCATTGCCAAGTCGCATGGCGGCATATTTGAGGCAGGAAAATTCTGCTTTTTGGCGCATGTTTTCGTCAATTTCATTGCTCGACAACGAACCTTTGGCTAATTCTTCGTCATCAGCATAGGCTCCGCATGCGGCAAATAGTGACAAGGATAGAGATATTAAGATTTTGTTCATATTTGGTGTGGCGCTAACCATATAAAATCACAATAGGAAAATTATGCACTATTTGAATTGAATTTCAATGTGCCGCCTAGGCGGCATAAAGGGGGCTAAATGAAGTTCGCCAAGTTGTTCTGTCTGTTCGCCGGCACCGTTACCATGGCAGGATGCGATGACGCGTCATACAAACCGGCAAGCGATGCAGGCAGATTTGATTTTAATCTGTATGCGCAGACGACCGGTAATAGCGCCTCTGTATGCGCTGTTTCGGCGTTCCCCGTTGATTCGTATTCGATAACGCTTAATGGCGTGTCCTCAAACGGCCAGTGCGTATCCGCGACATATGCTGAATCAGGGGTATATACTGCGCAGGCTACTCTCAAATATAACGGAGAAAGCCTTACCAAGAGTATTTCGGTCAATGTTCAGTCCGAATCAGGAACATTTGTGGCGCGAAAGCCGGCATATGGTCCGATTCTCGAACCCCAAGCTTCTTTGGGCTCGTCTTCATCTGACGGCGGATTGTCCATGGAGAGCATGTTCGGCGATTCGGGGGATGAAGCTTCTTCCGAGGAAAGCAAGAAAGAAGAGCAGCCAAAAGTTCAGGATGATAAGAAACAGACAGAGCCAAAAGCTGCTGACAAACCAGCAGAAGAATCCAAAAAGCCTGCTGCGGCGCCTCAATCAGACGGTGGTTACTCAATGCCTGTATTCCTCCAAAATGGCAAATTTGATGAAGAAACCCCGGATGCGTCCAAAACTGCCGAAAAGCAGGATGCTGCAGATGATAAAAAAGAAGCTGTGAATTCTTCGGATAAGAGTGGTGATACCGAAGCCAAGCAGGAAGAAAATACTCCAGAAGGTACCGAAGCAAAAGCTGATGATGCAAAGGATGCTGGCAGCGACGGAAAACAGGCTGAAACCAATAACGCTTCCAAGATAGAAGAGTCGGAAAAAGGTCCTGGAACGGCACTTACCAAGGGCGATGGATGCTATTTTTCTTCAACCGTCAATGGCTGGGGATTTGAGAAAATGCAGGAGGATCCAGAAACTGGTCTGTTCTCTATTGCAGTCGCATTCTCGGGTTCTGGAGATGAGAAAGGTCCGCAGCGTTTCAAGATTACTGACGCGACGGACTGGAATCACCGTATTTTCGGTCAGAGTTATGTTGCGCCTGATCGCATGTGCGATATTCCGAGCACATGTCCTGATATCGAATTCAAAGAGTCAGGTAACTTCAAACTTGTCGTCAATATGAAAGACATGACTTGGTCTTTGCAAGGCGAAGACGGCAAGACCTATCCTGTCATAACGGATGAAATTAGCGAACGTCTCGAACGCATCAAGAAGATTGCGGAAGATTCTGAAAAGTATGCGTCAGATGCCTTGCTCTCGCACGGCAGCGAATCTGCGCAGATTAAAAAGGTTGACGGGGAGGCTCAACAGGTCAGCAGTTCCGATGCCGACAGCAAGGTTTCCGATTCGACTTCTGAGCAGAAGTCCGATGAGGGCGCAGTCGGTGATAAGAAAGAAGAAAGCGCATCGGCTGACGAGAAGAAAGACGAGAGTGCGACTTCAGAAGATAAAAAGGATGAAAGCGCAGCGGCTGACGAAAAGAAAGACGAGAGCGCGCCTGCTGAGGATAACAAGGACGAAAACGCGGGTGGCGATGATGCTTCTGGCGGCGATGATGGCGGATCGTCGGATGACGAAGATATCGGACTTGATTCGCTGTCCTGGTAAGTTGCTTGGATACTGTAAACCAAAGGGAGCCGCAAGGCTCCCTTATTGCTTTTGGCGTAGTTGATGTCTGAGGCAACGAAAGTGCGATTTGCAAAACTGATGTCAAACTCCGAGTTTCGTCAGCACATCCTGAATAAAGGAAATTCTGTTTTCTGGCGCCGGCCTATGGATTATGCGCAATTTGACCGAATCGGCCATTTTGAAACTGTTTGGATTTTGCTGCAGCATGGAGATGAGATTGACAGGATCGACGGTCGTATTTGCCGAAAATCTGATGAATCCCATAGATTCGGAAAGCGTGATTGCCGCAATTCCCGCCTTGTCGCAGCGGATGCGTATTTTTGTAACTTCGAAAAGATCGGCAGTTTCCTTTGGAAGCATGCCGTATCGGTCGATAAGTTCTTCCCTTATGTCGCGAAGGGCATCCTCGTCAGGCGCAGAAGCCAGACGCTTATAGAAAGACAGTCGCGAGTTGACATCGCCTAGATATGCAGGCGGGAGCAGCGCCGAGACATTGAGATTGATTTCGGCGGTGCCTTCGGCAAGATCGCTAAGAGACGGTTCTTTTCCTTCTTTGAGATCTTTTACGGCTTTGTCCAGCATTTCCATGTATAGCGTGAAACCGACAGCGGCGATCTGACCGCTCTGTTCTTCGCCGAGTATTTCACCGGCTCCGCGAATTTCCAGATCTTGGTTCGCAAGGGCGAATCCGACGCCCAATGCGTCATGGCGGGTGATTGCTTCGAGACGTTTTATGGCATCAGCCTTCAGAGCTTTGGTGTTTTTGGTAAGAAGGTAGGCGTATGCCTGATGCGCCGAGCGTCCGACTCGTCCTCTTATCTGGTGCAGCTGAGCAAGTCCGAATTTGTCTGCATCGTCGATGATGATGGTATTGGC
>JAZQPH010000120.1:0-9826 GCA_045628385.1 Succinivibrionaceae bacterium | reverse complement strand
CGAGATAATACAGCATAGATAACAATTGAACCTCGCCATACTTATCCTTTTTGTTTAAATTGATATTCTCAGCAAGACTTTTAACACTGAATGATCTACCGGCTAGATATGTATCTATAATTCTGTCTGCAAGTTTTTCTTCGGCTATTTCAAAAAGCCTCTTCAGTTTTGAACCATCGTGATCTGAGGCGGGATCCATGTAATCTTCAGGAGCAAGAAATTCATGTTCTTTTTGCATTCTGTTCAGATAGTACAGACACATGGAGGAGTTATACAGTGTGTTTTTAGCAAGTCTGCTAAAGCAGTAGCCGTCATACACCGGTTTCATTCTGGCTATTATTTCATCTACACTTACACCAAGCTCCTCAATATCAACGAGTTGCGGAATAAGCTTTTCAAGTTCATCTTCAGTAAAGCCTGCATATTCATTAAAACATTTATCAGAAGTGACATTCAGTGAAATATTAAATCCTGAGGTAAGGGAATCAAGGGATACGGATGATACTCCGGTAATAAAGGTTTTGGCGACAACGCTTTTAGCCCCGTCTTTTATGGCTGCATAAAAATCCTTAAGGAATCCGCCTGTGCCTGTAATTGCTTTGAACAGTTCCAAATCCTGGGAAAGAATACTGTTGGCAAAATTATCATATTCGTCAACCATCATATATAGAGATTTTTTTGAAGTATACCGCTTATAAGCATCAATAAAGGATTTAATAAAACTTGAAGGTGTTTCCTTTTCTGCATCAGTGGGATTGAAAACAAAATCCGGATAGCGAACCATAAAATCATTTATTCCACTGTTAACAGCAATGATAAAACTTCTGATGAGGGTATCTTCCTTAACTCCTGACACACCCGAAAAATCAAAATCAATCACATGATAAGTATTATGACTTGTCAGATTTTTCTTATAAATATTCGTCTTGGAAAAAATTTCCTCGTATCTGTCTCTATATGATATGTCGTAGAAGCATTTGAGCATTTGAACAAAGGTGCTTTTACCAAAACGTCTGGGACGAAGGAGAACTGGATAATTGATCATGTCTTTGCCTTCCAGTTCTTTAATCGCAGTGCTTTTATCAGCAAATGCATATCCCTCTTTGCGAAATATTTCATAAGAAACTTCACCATATGAGGTTCTTAGAATTCCCAACTTATCATCGCTCATAACGCCACCATCTTCTCCATTAATCCCATTCCGTTCTTTTACTTCTGTTAGATAACAAATAATATCCTATATTGTCATGCCCATGATCTTTAGAGATCTGTGATCTGGGTGTTAAAAAATTTTTTGACACTCTCAAAAAGGTTTTTTGTTCTTTGACAATACGATATATCTTCAGTGCATTCTATGAATGATGATCGAGTGCGTTTGATCTCCCTACTGATACAGACAAGAAGAAACGAGATCAACGCGTGCTTCAAAGGCGATTCGGGACGCTTATCGCAACTAAAAAGCAGCCAATCACCCAAAGACGGCTACATGTCAAATGCTTCAGCGCGGCTTGTTGCAGGCCTGCGCAGACTGCCCCAAAAGGTTCTTTGAAAAAACTTTGAAACAATCTCGGCCGTTTTTTAAAGTTTTAGCTGGCAGTCATTCCGCAGGGATAGCTTTGCAGCTATCTTTATTTATGTCTTCGAGCATGAATAATATTTCATATTCTGCTCATCATCGATGATGCAGAGATATTCCGGCAGCATCGCATAACTTTTTATTACCGTCTTTTTAGATGCTATAGCGCAGTTAGACAGTCCGCGCTCGCCGACCATTACAATTCAAGTTTTAAATTGCTCTCGCGGATTGCGCGCATGTCGCCCGCGTCTGCGGCGCGCGCCAACCAAACAGCCGATTCTTTCAGATTTTTTTCCAAGAATTTGCCTTTTCTGTACAAAACGGCGGCCTCATACATGGCCTCGGGAACGCCAAGCTCGGCAGCTTCAAGCATTCTTTGGGCAGCCAGGCCATCAGGGTCGGGAATGCCCGATTCAAGCTGAAGTTTCGCCGACAGATAGAGCGCATCTTCGACGCCCGAGAGAGCAGCCTCTTCAAGAAGGCAATCGGCGGGAATTTCTTCGGTATCGGGGAATATGCCGTCCAGAAGCAATTTTGCTTTGAGATAAACCGGTCGCGGATACCCCTCCTCCGCCATGGGATCGAGGATCTCTTTGGCCTTTTGATACCAATTTTGGGCTTTCTTCCCTTCGGGATCTTCCTCCATGCCCGAAGAATACAAATCCGCAAGGATGATCATGGCTTCTGCCTCGCCCTGATTGGCCGCGTTTCTGATAAGACGCATTCCGCTTCGCCTCTCAGATGCGTCCAAAGAACGCAATTTTAATTTTCCGAGTTCCAGTTTGGCGGGCTGATAACCCATAAGGCAGGATTTTTCATATAACTCGCGCGCCTTGGCGATATCTCTTTGAGAATGTCTGCATCTTCGCATTATGTCGCCGTGCGCGAAATAGGCTTCGGCCATCTCAAATTTTTCGGCAATCTCAAAATATCTGCACGCAGCGAGCCAATGAGTTCCTTCGTCGTCATCGGGAACCCTTAAATTCAGCAGACCCAGAATGTAATAGGACATGCCCTTGCCGATGTTTCCTGCGGCAATCAGCCACTTTTCGGATTCATCGAAGCAGCTTGGCGTTCCTACTTCGCAATACCTTACAAAAAAATTTCTGCCGAGATTAAGCGCCGCGAGCCTGTCTCCTAACTGATAGGATTTTCTGAGCCATTCGTCGGATTTTTTTTCGGATTCGGGTTTATCCGCAAGGTACCCCTCAAAATAAATCATCCCAAGGTAATAGCACGCTCGGGCGTCGCCCTTCTCCGCCATCTTTTTGATGCCCGCCAGGAGTTTGTCGGCATTTTTGAGACCGTCGCAGTTCCAGATGAGATTCTCGGCGGCTTCATCCATGATGGCGGCGACGCAACCAGATTCGCACGCGGATTTTCTGAGGGCGTTGCCCAATTCGCGGTTTTGAAAGCAGCCCACGCCGGAACGGCAGAGCCTTGCAAGCTCGAGCTGATCTTCGGGAGTGCATTCGGAAGAATCGCATTTTTGCTTTATTTCGTCGAAATATCCGCTGAGTCCGTCTTCATGCTCACAGGCCCTTGCGTACATTTCTATGTCCCAATACGGAGAACCGTTAAAATTTTCGGCGTAAGACATGATTAAATCTCCGAAGTCCAAATGCCGGCGCAAGGATAACGAGTGTCGTCAATCTAAATACCGGATGCTGCAGGATTATCGTCCATGGCAGACTTATTGATAAATAACCGCGCGGACCGTTCTTGCTTTTTGTCGCAACCGCGAGGATAAAAAATACTGAACGTATTGTAACAAATGCCGGCTTGCGAAATTATGCGCATTTACCCCAATCAGGGGCGAGACAATCATTGCACCTGCCGCTCTTAGCCGCCGGATGCGTCGACAAAATAAACGAAAAAATTTTTAATCATGAAATGAGCGGAGGCCGGAGCGCCAATTTTTCGCGCAAGCATAAATAGACATTCACGCTTATCCTAAATTTTCATATTCAAATTTGCCGCGCATAAAATTTTGCGTGCCGGCGGACGGTTTAAACGTCAATTCTGCATCGTTTCACAAATTTTTATCTTTTGAGCAAGATGTTCCCCAAAAGACTGTAATATCAAAAAAGTTATTTTGCGTTTTTATGGGAGGAAATGAATGTTTAAAAATAAATTCGGCGTGCTGCTCTTTTCTGCCGTTGCGTATGTAGTTTCCGGCTGCTCGGCTGCCACAAAAGTTGTCGAAGATGATTCGGTCGCCAAAAGAGTTAAAAATTTTAAAGCCCCCAAATCAGGCTATGCTGGCATATATGTATATCGCGACGCATCCGTATTCGACATGTTTAAATCATTGGCTGTCGGCTTGAACATGTCTTACTCCAAAAAGATCTATTTCAACAACGTCTGCGCAGGCGAACTCGACAACGGTTATTTTTACTATTTTGAAGTTCCAGGCGAAAAAACATACAAAGTATCGACAACTTCCGAATTCGGCCTTAACGATCTGAACGTCAAGACCAAAAGCGGAAAGCTTTACTATGTCGAGCAATCACTAAAAACAGGCGTCGTGATTTCTGGTTCTGAAGTCAATTTAATTGAAAAAGACAAAGCTCAGAAAGCAATTAAGGAATTGGCACTGGCAAAACAGACCGGATGCAAATAAAAATGGCAAAAGCGGCCCGTCATGATGGCACATATCCATCAGGCAATACCTGAGAAACGCTTAAAATTTCGCGCTAACTCATGAAGGCCAAAGCTTAAGAGTGCCGCAAAATCCGCTGCATGGATGCTTTGGCCGCTTAATTCATCAAAATCACGAGCCGCTTCCTAATATCTCTCCATGCGCATTGATCTTTTGCGGCATCAAAAAGAAACCGGGCAGTCTTTGGCATACTCGGTTTCCTGCCGCAGGGCTCATGCATTGCAATAAAATTTTTGCCTGACGATCGGAACCGAACGTCCAAGCCAAACTGTTAATTTTTGATCGATTCAAGCATCTCTTTGGCCCTTTTGTGGTTCTGAGCCGCAGCAAGCGCCAGCCATTTTGCGCATTCGTTCATATCGGCAGGGCATGCGCCCTCGCCATTTTGATACATCACGGCAAGACGGAACTGGCATGCCGCGTTGCCGCGCTTCGCGCCTTCTTTATACATCAACGCGGCATGCGCAGTGAGGCACCCCGCCTTTTGCTCCTCCATTTCGGCGACAAAAGACATGGCAGACGGCTCTCCGCCCCTTGCGCCCGCATTCATGTATGCAAAAGCCCGATCCATTTCAGCCAGCGAGAGCTTGTCGGGACCATTGTCAAGAATGAAATAGCCCATCTTGGCCGCAGCTTTGGCCTCTCCTAGACGCGCGCCCTGTTCGTAGAGTTTGCCCGCGGTCTCGCGGTTTGCCGCGCAGCCGAGTCCTGATTCGTACATCGAGCCGAGGCGGACAAAAGCAGGAGCAAAGCCCAAGTTAACGGATTCGGAAAATAGCCTGAAGGCTCTGGCCAATTCATCTTTTGAGAATGAACGAGCCATGATGCCGTCTGCAATCATGCATTTGACCTCACCGTCCGCCAAAGATGCGTCGAATTCATCAAGCATCCTGTAACCTTCTTCTTTGGTGCCTTCGGCTCCCGCGATGCCTCTGACGAACAAAAGCCCGAGCGCTTTTTTGGCATAGGCAAATCCCAGTTCGGATGACTGTCTGTAAAGAGAAACGGCCCGGCTTACGTCCTTTTGATAGCCGCCTGTTCCTGCCGAAACCATATGGGCAATATGGCACAGAGCCGCTCCGTGATCTTGATCCTTTGCGGACTCGAAAAGTCCTGCAGCTTTTGCCATAAGCCTGCTGTCGTTGTTTATGACGGCTTCGTTATAAAATCTGGCGCCCAGCCTCGACTGAGCGACGGCAAGATTGCCTCTGGCGGCCTTTTTGAGAAGAGACACGGCCTTCGGTTCATTTTTTTGGATATGACCGCCGCCAAGATACTGCACCGCAAGAAGAAACTGCGCCCTCGGAGAATTTTTGGCAAGCTCCGCAAGATCGTTCATTGCAGATGAACGCACGGAAGAGTCGTCAGAATCAAGGTTGGATGCGTCAAGATCGGCTCTTGCATCCTCAATTCCCTTTGCCGCCGCGGCTTCCAGAAATGGCAAACTTTCATCATTGCCGCCATGCGTCAGAAAGCGAAGTTTTGCGGCTTTGGCGCAAGCATAGATATCGCCGGGATCTTCGCTTTTTGCAGCCTTGCTTTTAAGTTCCGGGAGATCGGGATTTTTGGGCAGAGCGCCTCTTATTGAATCAATGCTGTAAAGCTCTGCAAGAGCAATGTTCGTCTGACTGACCATATCAGCGCCATCCATATTCACGAAAAAATTATCTGCATTTGAGCGCCGCGAGTCTCAGAAAGGCATCTGTTAAAAATATTCTTTTTCGGCGCAACTTATGAATGATATCGCCTTGGCGAATATCGGAGTTTTTTTAGGTTCACAAATTGGGGACGGGCTCGGATGAACATAAATCAAATCAAAACACTTGCAGTCCGTTCTGACCGAAAATTTCATGACCGCCTAATTTTGAAAGCTGATGCGCATTTTGAGCATGAGCGCTGAGATAACCTTACATGATTAAGATTGGCAAATGAGTTTTTCCAAAAATGCCATTTCCAGACCGGGCGCGATAAATTTTTTATGCGTCAGAACATATCCGTGTTTGTCGTAAAAATGCATGTTGCGATGATTGTTGGCTCTCGTAAACAGCAAATACTTTCCGCTTCCGAAATGCCTTTCGATTGCTTCAAGCAAAATGCCGCCTAAATTTTTTCCCCAATATGCGGGCTCGACGATTAATTTTCCGACATGAACGCCCTGTCCGTCGCGATAGCCGCGGACCGAACCGATGATCGCTCCCGTTTCGTTGCAGATTTTGAACAATACTCCGCGCATGACATCGGCTGACGCCTGCTCAAGCGTCTGCGTCAAAGGCTCGATATTGGGATCGCAAAGCGCCTCGGCTTCCGAAGCGAAAGCCCTTTTCTGAAGCATGAGAATTTCGGGCAAATCGGATAAATCCGCGCGGCAGGCGAAAAAATCGAAATTAGGCGATTCCATTGCCGACTCCTGTTTGTGCCCAAAGCGGCGACATTTTGCAAAAATAAATTTTCCCCGGAAGACGCGCGCATCTATGGATTATCCAAGGCATCAACTCGGCCGATGAATTTTGGTCACCCAGCTGACTTCTCCCGAGCCAAATGGCGCAGTTCTCTTGCGATTGCATGGTCTTGTATCGCATGAATCCCAAGGAAAATTATTTGCGCGCGCCGCCGTCTTTTAGCATATCGCTAAGTTTGCCCTTAAGCAGCATCTCCCGCCTCAGATCGCCCAAAGACAGCACCGACGCATCAAACGGCAAAGGCCGCACGGCTTTGACCGTCATATAGCCAAGTCTTGAAGAGTATACGGATGCGGCAACGCCCTGCCCCAAAGCCGAACTTAATTTTCCGACGATTCCCGCGCCGAAGACGTCGACGAGAGCGTCTGTCGCAAGATCCGCGGCTCCGATGAAAATAATATTTTTTACCACGCGCTTGTATAGTCTGATTCTTCCCCAAATACCCGGGATATACCCGTATACGGCCGCGATTTCTCTGATCATCCGAAGCGATCTTGCCAGAGTCAGCGCCATGTCGAGCCAGGCAACCGGACTCAATGCCACAATTACGCCGTTTTCTCTCGATCTTTTAACAATAATTTTTTTTGCTTTCTCGTCGAGAGCGGAAAGAATATTTCTTTCATAAAGCGAGAATACCTGCGAAGGAGAATAATGCGGCTGTACGGACCTGACGAAGGCATTCCAGACGGCCGTGTCGGTTTTAGAGGCGTTCTTCAGTCTTTTGCAGACGGCAAGAGCATCGGCTGCCGTGCCGTTTGCCGCAACTTTTGCCGCAAGTTCGCGCTCTCTGTCGGTCTTTTCAAACATGAGCACCGCTCTGCCCTCGCGCCATACCGCAAGCGATGCGGCAACAAAGAGCGCCAGCATGGCAAAAGACCACGCATAGCCTTCAGGCGCGCCGCGCGAAAACGCCGAGGAAATAAGGTTGACCGTCTGAAGGCCGGAAAAACCCAAAATCAGAAGAAGAATCCACGGCAGGGGACTTAGCCAGAACGAACGCTTGGCGCCGAGTTCGGGAATATCTTCATCGCGTTCCACTTCTGCTTTGAGATCTCCTGCGCGCTCCGACGAAGCAAAAAATTCTTCCTCCTCGTCGCGAAGAAGATGCATATCATTTTTGTCGGCATAAAAAGCCTTGGCGTAGCGATCTTTGCGCATTGTCTCGGCTCCCGAGCTTTTTCCTTCGCGGCTTTTGGCTAAATGAGCGGAAGCATCATTTTCTGAATCTTCGCCGGCAGAATGCTTTGGTTTTGCTGCGGCGCTGGCAGCCTCCTGATGCCACGAAACGGTCCGCGACGGAAAGTCTGCCGACGCGGCGGCTTCGTCGTTGCCTAAACGCATTCCGGGATCATTCGCCAATTCATCAACTGAGTCTTCAGGCGCAATTCGGGCGTTAAATAAATTTTCGGATTCTCCTGATTTTTTTGGATTGCCGAAATTTTTATTTTTGCGGATGCTTGCGTCGGAAGGTTCTTCGCCCTCGATGAACGAAGATATCTCGTCGTCGGAAGACTGCATGGCCTCCGCTTCCTCGGGCGAAAGCGTAAAGCCTTTCATAAATTTTTTATCAGCCAAGGCGGTCTCCCAGAATGTAATGCAGAAGCGTATCCATATTAATCGAAGGATAAACATATTCGCCCGGCTCTCTTATCGGCGGACGCAGCTGCTTTGCGATGAACCCGGTTCTGAAATGCTCCATGGCTTCTTCCGACCATTCTGTCGGAAGTTCGCCGGGACAAAACGGCAATTCATCTTCGTAGTCGGTCGCAATCATGTACCTGCGCACGCCGTCCCGCATGATGCTTTTGTATTTGCTAGATTTGACAGAAGCAAGGCACATAAATTCGGTTCTGGCTCCTTCGCCTTTGGCAGGAGATGCCGAGCGCTGCGCCATCGATTTAAGAAGTTCGAGCAGATTTCCCAGCTGATCCTGCGCAACCGTGTCGGCTTTGGTCGCGCAATAAGCCACCCTGTCGATATTGGGGGCAAACAGCCTGGTCAAAAAATTAGCCGCGCCGTAATTAAAATTTTCCAGAAGCGCGCCGAATGCTTCATTGACGTCGCAGTAGGTTTCTCTGCCGCCGCCCATTGCGGCAAAGCAGTCGATCAGCACGATCTGCCGATCAAGACGCTTAAAGCAATCTTCGTAAAAGCGTTTGACGACTTTGTCGCGATAGTCGCTGTAGCGGCGTTCAAGAAGCGCCGCAAGCGAGCCTGGCTCGGGATTATCCGGGAAATTGCCCCAGACCCACGGCACGAATTCAAGAACGGGAGTGCCCGCAAGTTTTCCGGGAAGAACGAATCTTCCGGGGACGATAAACGAGAATCCCGATTTTTTGCATTCTTTGAGCCATCCGGTATATGCCTGCGAAACTTTAAGAAGCAGCCTGTCGTCAGCGGGACGCTCGGGTTCGAGAAGCTGACCCAAAGCAATCCACTCAGAAGGATCGGCAGCTCCTTTAATCTTTTGCGCATGCAATTTGGATTTTTCCGAAAACTGGCGGTAATCAAGATCCAGAAGCGTGAGATCCATGAGCCATTCGCCGGGGTAATCCCAGACGTCGACAAAAAGCGAGCGCGTTTTGCCGGGCATCCAGGCTCTGTCGTCGCGATATTTGATTTCCAGTCTTATTTCGCTGATGTCGTCGGTCGCTTCCGGCCAATGCGGAGGGTTTTGGTCAAGCGCATCGGCAGCCTGAACGTACGGAAACATGCGCACGGTATTGTCGGAAGGCTCGGCGATTCTTCCCGACACGATGCCCGATTGTTCATATTCGGGAAAATTCGCAAGATACTTGGTCGCCCTGTCGGTGCCAAAAGACGTAACAAGATTAATCAGCGAAGCGATGAACGCCGTTTTCCCGCAGCGCGAGAGTCCCGTCACGCCGAGTCGGATTTCATCCCCCGTCGCGAGGCGAAAACTTCTGGCAGCTTCGTCCATCATGTCGCCGAAAAAAGATGCCATAAATTCATCCTTAGCAGGATTGTCCTGCAATATTTTCAATAAAAATTGAAAATATTCGGTTAATGCAAAAGCAAATTAATCCCAAAATTATTCATAATTAAAAATTCATACGATCTGGAAAATTGTGCGGCAGGATACGCTAATTACAATGCTGATCGATGAAG
>JAZQPH010000119.1:0-22602 GCA_045628385.1 Succinivibrionaceae bacterium | reverse complement strand
GCGGCTAATGCGGCTAATGCGGCTAATGCAGCTAATGCAGCTAATGGCGATATCCCTGTTTACGAAAATCAAGCAGAGATTGATGCGCTTTATGACTATGCGTACGATCAGTATCTGAAGAGATTCAAGGGTGAATCACACTACATGATCCTCTATACCGAACAATGTAAATACAGCGATCCGCGAGACGTTGAATGGTATTGGATTGAAATGGCAGGTGACAGAACCATTCGAATTTTCAACGATTCTGCATTCCGTAAATTCCAAGCTGATTTCCAGCGATATCTTGAAGATCCAAAGATCAACGTAGAACAAGCTATCGTGAGGGCTATTGACAATACTTCCGCATACATCCTGCCACCGAAGCAAGAAAACAGCGAAACCAAAGGCAAATAAACTAAAAAATTCAGTTTATTGCCACTTTTAATAAAAAAACGCCGCATGCGGCGTGTTTCTTTCCCCTCACAAAATCTTCTTTGTTTGCCGACAATGCGTTAGGCGGTTATAATGCCGACAAGTCGCAGCACTTTGCGCACGCAATTCATACACCCGCTTATATAGCGGTTTATTTATCACATTTTAAAGAGATTTCTGTTTTATGAAAATCGCACAAGAAGTACGCGCCGGCAATGTAATCATGGTCGGTAAAGATCCAATGATCGTTCAGAAGAGCGAATTCAATAAGTCTGGTCGCAATGCTGCCGTTTGCAAGATGAAGCTCAAAAACCTTCTGACAGGAACCGGTACCGAAATCGTCTTCAAGGCAGACGATAAGATTGAAGACATCATTCTCGAAAAGAAAGAATGCACTTATTCTTACTATAACGATCCAATGTATGTTTTCATGGACGCTGAATACAATCAGTACGACATTGAAAAAGAAAATCTTGGTAGCGCAATCAACTACATCATCGATGGTATGGAAGAAGTTTGCATGGTTACCTTCTACGAGGGTCGTGCTATTTCCGTAGAACTTCCTATTTCCGTTGTTCGCGAAGTTGAATATACCGAACCATCTGTTCGTGGCGATACTTCAGGTCGCGTAACTAAACCAGCCAAGCTTGCTGGTACGGGTTTTGTTATCTCTGTAGCCGACTTTGTTGAAACTGGCGACAAAATTGAAATCGACACCAGAACTGACGAATTCAAAAAGCGTATCAACAAGTAATAGCTGAGAGCTTTCTGTAAGGAAAAGGATCCAATTGGATCCTTTTCTTTTCTTTTCTTTCTAAGTAGACAGAATTACCATCCTTTGTGATCAAACCTATGATCAATTTGTGATCTCCCCGGGAATATGCCGGTGATCACACAATAATCCTTTATTCACAAAGGAAAATTTTCGCTTTTTGGCCGTTTTTGATCACATAAGATCAAGATCATTTCAACAAATCGATCACAATGACAAATGTAGACTACAAAAGGCTCCAAGCGATCATTTCACAGATCGACATGCTATAAAAAACAATAATAATTGATCAAATAGAGAATATATAAAAAAAGTAATATAGAGCGCATTACCGACACCTTCGTCTGTATACCTCTTCACATGATAAAATCTGTTCCGATTCGGAGGAACGAACATGATCTTCAACGGTGACTTTGACGTTATCGTCATTGGCGGCGGACATGCTGGCGCAGAAGCTTGCTCTGCTTCAGCTCGCATGGGTGCCAAAACTTTATTGATTACCCACAACATTGACAGTATTGGACAGATGTCATGCAATCCAGCAATAGGTGGAATTGGCAAAGGTCACTTAGTTCGTGAAATCGATGCTATGGGCGGTGTTATGGCCCGCGTTATCGATAAATCAGGCATACAGTTTAGGACATTAAACTCTTCAAAAGGACCTGCTGTCAGAGCAACAAGAGCACAGGCTGATAAACGCCTTTACAGGCAACATATGCAGATGGCTCTTCAAAACCAAGAAAATCTGAGCATCTTTCAGCAACCAGCGACTAAACTCATCATCGAAGGCGGCAAAATTACTGGTGTGCAAACCCGTGCTGGAATAAACTTTTCATGCCGTGCAGTGGTTTTGTCAGCAGGAACATTCCTAAACGGAATAATTCATATAGGCTTGGATCATTATCCTGGTGGAAGAGCTGGCGATGAACCTTCGATACAGCTCAGCGAACAGTTGCTGTCTCTTGGATTGCCGATGGGTCGATTAAAAACAGGAACTCCGGCACGAATTGATAAACGTTCAATAAACTTCTCGGTCATGACAGAACAGTGGTCTGACGATCCTGCGCCTGTTTTTAGTTTTATGGGCAATCCTTCAGAACATCCGTCGCAGATGCCTTGTTTTGTTACGCATACCAACTCGATTACGCACGAAATCATCAAAAATAATCTAGACAGAAGCCCTCTGTATTCTGGTGTAATTCATAGCGTAGGACCGCGCTATTGTCCATCAATTGAAGACAAGATAATGCGTTATCCAGACAGAGACTCTCACCAGATATTCATTGAACCAGAAGGTTCTAATACTTTGGAATATTACCCAAACGGCATTTCGACAAGTCTTCCGTTCGATGTGCAAATAGCTTTTATTCGGTCAATAAAAGGTTTGGAAAACGCCAAACTTATGAAACCTGCTTATGCAATTGAATATGATTATTTTGATCCGCGAAACCTCAAACAAAATATGGAATGCCGATCACTAGAAGGATTATTCCTTGCAGGACAGGTTAACGGAACTACCGGTTATGAAGAAGCTGCAGCTCAAGGACTGCTGGCAGGCATTAATGCAGCTCTTAGATGCCGTGATGAAGAGGGATGGTGTCCTTCCAGAAGCGAAGCGTATGCAGGCGTTCTTATGGATGATCTGACAACTCTCGGAACAAGCGAACCTTACAGAATGTTTACTTCCAGAGCAGAATATCGCTTGCTTCTAAGAGAAGACAATGCCGATGAACGCCTTACACCAAAGGCAAGAGAATTTGGCATGATTTCCGAAGACAGATGGAAATTCTTTTCTGAAAAGCAGGAACAAATTCAGAAAGAAAAAGCTCGTCTGTCCGATATCAGAGTAGGACCCGGTTCGGCTTTATCAGAAAAACTGAATAAAAAACTTAATTCTCCGATAACTAAATCTTTGACTCTTTCTGAAATTTTGTGCCGCCCAGAAATGGATTACAAAACTCTTAATGAAACAATAGAATTTGATGATTCATGCATCGGAGAGCAAGCAAAGAAACAGGTCGAAGATCAGACAAAATACGCAGGCTATATTGTTCGAGAACGCGAAGAAATTGAAAAAAGGCGCAAACACGAAGAAACGCCTATACCTGATTGTATTTTGAACAATGACATTCCTGGAATCTCAACAGAAATAGCAATGAAATTGCGGAAATTTAGGCCAGAAACTCTTGGTAAGGCAAGTCGTATTTCAGGTGTAACTCCTGCTGCTATTTCGTGTCTTCTTGTATACCTTAAGAAGGAAGGGCTATTGGCAAGAAAAGCTTGGTCAGAACCTAATTCTGAAGGGCAGGGCGATGAATAATCATAAAAATGCTAGCATGTCACCTTCACAGGAAGAACTTTTTAGTCTCTTTTCTAAAAGATTGGAACTTTTGGGACTGCCTCTTTCCTGCGAGCAGATAAAAAAATTATCTTGCTACGTTGAGCTGCTTTTAAAATGGAATTCTGTCCATAACCTGACGTCAATCACTGATCCTTCGGAAATAGCAGACAAGCATTTGGCAGACAGCCTGGCCGTTGCTCCATTTCTTGAAGGGGAATGTTTTGCTGATGTCGGTTCGGGCGCAGGTTTTCCTGGCATACCGTTGGCGATAGCCCTTCCATTCAAAAAATTTACTTTAATCGATTCTCGAGCCAAGAGAACTTCATTTCTGCGTCAGGTAAAAATAAAACTGAATCTTGCCAACGTTGATGTAATAACTGCAAGAGTAGAAACGCTTGAAGGAAAAATGAAGTTCGACGGAGTCATGTCAAGGGCGTTTTCTCAATTAGGTTTGTTTGCATCACTTTCAAAAGGCATTGTAGCCCCGGGCGGAAAGTTCTATGCGATGAAAGGAATTCTTTCTGACAAGGAACGAAAATCCGCAGAAAATGAGTTCGGTGATGAATTTTCAGAATTTCGCGTGGAACGTCTTAAGGTCCCAGATTCCGTAGGAAACAGGCACCTTGTGATAATGTCAATGCGTCCTTAGGCGTGACAATTCTTTAAATGCGTCATATACTCACAAACTTATTGGAGTATTCGCCCCGCAAAGTTGGTGCGATCCGTTTGTTTATTTGGGAATTCTCCCTAATTCTGGCATTATTTTCTGAGGTTTAAGGTGGGAAGAGTAATAGCGATTTCCAACCAGAAAGGCGGCGTTGCAAAGACAACGACGTGCGTTAATTTAGCGTCTGCGATGTCGGCCACCGACAAACGAGTGCTTCTGATAGATATGGATCCTCAGGGCAATGCGACAACTTCTTCGGGTGTGAGCAAGTTTGACGTAGAACATACCGTGTTTGACATGCTCGTAAAAGAAAAGGGCAAACAGCAGGTTCCTGCAGAAAAGATCATTATAAGCAGAGAATCGACTACTGGCGGCTACGATCTTGTTGCTTCAAACAGCGACGTGGCAGCTTGTGAAACTCTTTTGCTCAACGCCATTGGGCGCGAAAGAATACTGCAAAAAGTATTGGCAAAGATAAGGGACAGTTATGATTTTGTTTTCATAGACTGTCCTCCGTCTTTGAATATTCTTACTCTTAATGCATTGTGCGCGGCGGATGAAGTTATTATTCCTGTGCAATGCGAATTCTTTGCTTTGGAAGGCCTTGTCGATCTTATTGATGTTATCGGACAGATTGCAGGATCTATCAACGAAAGGCTTCATATAGGCGGAATTCTCAGAACAATGCATGACAGCAGAAATAAATTAGGAAGCGAAGTTTCTGACGAACTTATGACTAATTTTGGCGAAATGGTGTTCAGAACAGTAATTCCTCGAAACATTAAATTGGCTGAAGCTCCAGGTCAGGGACTTCCGGCAATTATTTATGATAGATTTTCTCAAGGATCGAAAGCTTATTTAGCGCTTGCAGGCGAAATGCTTAGAAGATACCAGGAATTGGAAAATCATACAGATAACGGCAATATTCCCCAGTAATCAAAGGAGAACATCATGGCAGGAAAACGACTCGGATTTACCCTGAGCAATATGATCTCTAATAAGGATGCTCGCATTAATTACTCGGGAAACGGTGAAAACGAAGAGTCTGAATCAGCAGTCAGCGTAGTTGGCGCAGAGAGTATTCCCGTAAATTCCATTGCCAAGATTCCTGTAGAAGCTTTTGTCCCAGGAAAATATCAGCCAAGACAGATTATTGATGACAAAGGAATTTCAGAATTAGCCGAGAGCATTAAGTCTGAGGGGCTGATACAGCCTGTATCTGTCAGAGCTATTGCGGACGGCAAATTTGAAATAATAGCCGGCGAAAGAAGATGGCGAGCTTGCAAATTGGCTGGCATGAAAGAAATTCCAGCCATTGTGATAGATGCTGATGATCGAAAAGCCATGGCTGTATCGATTATTGAAAATCTTCAAAGAGAAGATCTTAATGCCATCGAAGAGTCTGATGCTTTGAGAAAAATGGCTGATGAATTGGGATTGACTCATGATCAGATAGGTGAAATCATCGGTAAATCGAGAAGTCATGTAAGCAATCTTCTTAGACTCGGTTCGCTCCCTGATGCCGTAAAGCAATTTGTTATTTCCGGACAAATAGACATGGGGCATGCTAGGGCTCTTTTGAAACTTGAGAACGGAGCCGCCGCAATAGAGGTAGCCAAGACAGTAGCTAGTCGCGGTCTTAGCGTTCGTGAGACTGAGGCATTGGTCAACAAAAAGATAGAAAGCGTCGGGGAACAGAATTCTCCAGCAAAGAAGATTTTAAAAGATCAAGATACGATCGAATGGGAGTCTGAAATAAAGAGCAAGATAGGATGTTCACGAGTTCAATTGCAGAAGGGTGCAGGAGATAAAGGCAAACTCATTATGAGTTATTCTAGCGCCGAGGAACTTGAGAAGTTGCTGAATTTCATCAACAGATAGAAGTTGTTTTGTTCAAAGACTAATCAATAGGCGAATCAATTCGTTGATTCGCCTATTTTATATCTCAAAACTTAAACTCGAATTTTGAAAAAAAGACTATCTGGTGGTATTTTGCGTTATAAGGGACAGGATTATGCTAGCCAGACACTTGAAACTTTTAGGTTGGGAAACATTACTGTTCGTTACAATATGTGCTGTTTTAGCTGTCGTATTGTCTGTAAAGGATGCTTTGGCTGTCTTTATGGGTTTTTTTGCGAATGCCTTGGCTAATTTTGCTTACAGCATGTATTGTTTCGGAAATGTGGATTTTTCAAATCCAGGAAAAATGGTTTCTAAAGCCTTTGCAGGGTTGTTTGTGAAGGTCATTCTGTCGGTATCTGTTCTTTTGTTGACTTGGCGGCGAACAGAGCTTCCAATGCAAGAAGTAGCGGTATCGTTTGCTATTTGCGTAGCGGTACATCAAATTATCTGCTGCCTGCTAGCCAGAAAAGACGGTGAATAAACGGTTCGGATTTGCTATGTCGGAAGAAAATATCAGCACTGCCGCGACAAACAGCGCGGATTCGATGGCTCAATCGAAAGAGTACATAAATCATCATCTTAAATTTTTGCAAGTTGATGTAAGAGATGGATCAGTTGTGGGTGCAGTTACCGAAAATGGGCAGCAATGCTATTTGTCGGATATTCTGACATTCAAGGGATGCCATGCCAGTCATCAGTCTGTGGATGGAAGTAAGAGTCTGGTCAATCCGTACACGATCAATGTCGATTCCTTATTGGTTTCGTTCGTGCTCGGAGCACTGTTCATAGGCATATTTTCTTTTGTTGCAAGAAAGTTTGTGTCAAAAGACAAGCCTGGCAAACTTCAGTCATTTGTTGAGATGGCCATTGAATTTATCGATGGTCAGGTAAAGTCTGCTTTTGACGGTAAAAGCAAACTCATTGCGCCTATAGCTCTTACGTCATTTGTATGGATAGTCCTCATGAATATGATGGATCTCATACCTGTCGATTTTATTCCTCAGATGACTGAATTGTTGGGACTTCCATACTTCAGAGTTTTGCCATCTGCCGATGTCAATGTGACTATGTCTTTGGCTCTTAGCATCTTTGCTCTTGTTCTTTTCTACAGCATAAAGTGCAAGGGAGCTGTCGGTTTTGCAAAAGAATTGACGCTTCATCCTTTTAATCATTGGGCGTTCATTCCGTTTAATTTTATCCTTGAAGGCATTTCGCTTGTTTCCAAACCTATTTCTCATGGTCTTCGACTCTACGGAAATATGTTTGCTGGTGAAGTAATATTCATTGTGATCTCTGCTCTCATGATTGGTTGGGCACAAGTTGCACAGCCTATACTCAGCCTTCCATGGGCAATATTTCACATTTTGATTGTGTTCTTGCAGGCTTTCATATTTATGATTTTGACTGTTATATACCTTGCCTCTGCTATGCAGTCGGAAGAACACTAGTCGGAAGAACACTAATGGTTTTGTTTTAATTTTGGATTTTCTTTTTGGAGATAGGAAAAATGGATCCAGTTGTTGCAATTAAGTTCCTTGCTGCAGGCCTCATGATGGGTTTCGGCGCGCTCGGCGCAGCTGTGGGCATCGGTATTCTCGCAGGCAGACTTCTCGAGGGTTTTGCCCGTCAGCCTGATCTTAACAAGGATCTTATGACCAAATTCTTCCTCGGCGCAGGTCTTACCGATGCTGTTCCTATGATCAGTCTTGCATTCGGCATTCTGATTGTTCTTGGCGTGTTCTAATATTCGCTTGATGGAGCGGACTGATGGAAATTAACCTGACGATAATAGGTCAGACATTAGAATTCATTCTTTTTGTCTGGCTATGCCTTAAGTTCGTCTGGCCGCCGATTATGTCGGCCCTCGAAAATAGGCAAAAGGACATAAGCGATGGTCTCAAAGCCGCTGAAGACGGCAGAAGATCGCTTGAACTTGCCGAGAAAAATGCTGCCGAGCAGCTTGTTGAAACTAAAAAACAGGCTCAGGACATTATTGAGCAGGCAAATCGCCGCAAGTCAAAGATTCTTGATGAAGCACGCGAAGAAGCAACAGACGAAAAGAGCAGAATATTGACTCAAGCTCGCGAAGAAATTGAATCCGAGGCTAACAAGGTTCGTGAAAAACTTCGCAAAGAGGCGGCTGAACTTGCAGTACTCGGTGCTGAGAAAATTCTGAAAAAGAATGTGGATAAGTCCACCACATCGGGCATTATTGACGAACTGTTA
This sequence comes from Succinivibrionaceae bacterium, assembly GCA_045628385.1. Lineage (GTDB taxonomy): Bacteria > Pseudomonadota > Gammaproteobacteria > Enterobacterales > Succinivibrionaceae > JAZQPH01. The sequence continues at coordinate 14,280 of JAZQPH010000119.1, read as the reverse complement.
GATTCCAGCAAGAAGATTGGCGGAGAGTCAGCAAATGTCTGAGTTTTCAGCTATAGCACATCCGTATGCGCAAGCGGCCTTTGATTTTGCAAAGGCATCGGGCAATACATCAAAATGGATGGAAATGCTTGAAATTTGCGCTGTTGCTGCTAAAGATAGCCAGCTGGAAAAGTTCATGTCTGCTAGGGGACAGTCAGCTGCTGCCAAACTTGTTATCGATGCTTTGGGGAGCAAAATTGATAAATTCTGCGGAAATCTATTAAAGATTCTTGCCGAAAATGAAAGACTCCAAGTCATGGATGACGTTGTTGAACAGTTTAAACTGATTGATGACGAAGATAGAAAGGTTATGAGGGTTGAAGTCGAATCTGCCGACAAATTGTCTGCAGCCGATGAAACAAAACTTATTTCTTATCTTGAGAACAAGTACGGCCGTACTGTGAAAATGGATGTCAAAATAGATCCATCGCTCATAGCAGGCATCGTCATCAGAACCCCTAACGAAGTTTTGGACGCCAGCGCTAGAAATAGAATACAGAAACTCTCGGACGCTCTGCGTTAAGAGTTAAGGAAACAGCATGCAGTTAAATTCTAACGAAATAGCTAGTCTCATCAGACAGCGGATCGAGAATTTTGATACCGTTGCAGAAGCAAGAAACGAAGGAAAAATTGTTTCCGTTTCTGATGGCATTATCAGAATCAGCGGACTTACGGATGTCATGCAGGGAGAGATGATCGAACTGCCAGGACAGACTTATGGTCTTGCTTTAAACCTTGAACGTGACTATGTGGGTGCCATTGTTATGGGACCATACGAGAACCTTACAGAAGGCATGACCGTGAGATGCACGGGCAAGATTCTGCAGGTTCCTGTCGGAGAAAAACTTCTTGGTCGCGTGGTTAATACTCTTGGTCAGCCAATCGATGGAAAAGGTGCGATTGACACGGATGCTTTTGCACCTGTTGAAGTTATTGCTCCTGGCGTAATTGAGCGCCAGTCTGTAAGCCAGCCAATTCAGACTGGATATAAGTCTGTCGATTCGATGATTCCTATCGGTCGCGGTCAGCGTGAATTGATTATCGGTGACAGGCAAGTAGGAAAAACGGCTCTAGCAATAGACACAATAATTAACCAGAAGAATGCAGGCGTTAAGTGCGTCTACGTCGCAATAGGTCAGAAGGCTTCAACCATAGCAAATGTGGTGCGCAAGCTCGAAGAGAACGGAGCTCTTTCGAATACCATCGTTGTAGTTGCTTCTGCTTCCGAATCAGCGTCTCTTCAGTATCTTGCTCCGTATGCAGGATGCGCAATGGGTGAGTTCTTCCGCGATAGGGGCGAGGATGCTCTTATTGTTTATGATGATTTGTCAAAGCATGCAGTAGCATACAGACAGATTTCTCTTCTGCTCCGTCGTCCTCCTGGACGTGAAGCATATCCTGGCGACGTATTCTATCTTCACAGCCGTCTGCTCGAAAGAGCGGCGCGCGTGAATGCTGAATACGTTGAAAAAGTAACTGGTGGCAAAGTAAAAGGCAAAACTGGCTCTTTGACTGCTCTTCCAGTTATTGAAACTCAGGCGGGCGACGTATCTGCATTCGTTCCGACTAACGTGATTTCGATTACGGACGGTCAGATATTCTTAACGACCCAAGCATTCAATGCAGGTCTGAGACCGGCAGTCGATCCTGGTATTTCCGTATCGCGCGTCGGCGGTGCAGCGCAGACGAAGATAATGAAAAAGCTTTCAGGCGGTATTCGTACTGCATTGGCGCAGTATCGAGAACTTGCTGCTTTCTCTCAATTCTCTTCAGATCTTGATGATGCAACTAGAGCGCAGCTGAATCATGGCCAGAAAGTAACTGAATTGATGAAGCAGCCGCAGTTCGCTCCTCTTAGCGTTTCAGAACAGTCTATCGTGCTTCTTGCGGTCAACAAGGGGTATCTCGATAAGATTGATTTGGATAAAGTCAGCGCTTTTGAAAAGGATCTTCTGTCTCACGCTCACGCCGAGAATGAGGAACTGATGAGAGAAATCGATGAAAAGGGCCAGTATACCGATGAGGTAATTGCTGGACTTACAAAGATTCTCGAAAGTTTTGCTGCCGTATCCATGGCGGTGAACGCGTAAACCGCAGGAGAACACAATGGCAAGCGCGAAGGAAATACGAACCAAAATCTCTAGCGTAAAAAGCACGCAAAAGATTACAAGCGCAATGCAGATGGTTGCTGCCTCGAAAATGAAAAAGACCAAGGATGGCATGGATGCATCAAGGCCGTATGCTCATATGATGCGTCGTGTTATCAGGCACATTGCCGAGAGCGGCATATCAATAAATACGCCATTTCTTGTTGAGAAAGAGAACGTGACTAAAGTCGGATACATTGTTGTCTCGACGGATCGCGGGCTTTGCGGCGGTTTGAACATAAATTTGTTCAAGCAGATTGTTTCGAAGATGCATGAGGACAAAAACAATGGCATTGAGTCATGCGTTTCCCTCATTGGCTCTAAAGGCGTTGCTTTCTTCAATCGATTGGGCTGCGAAATCAAGGCAAGCGTGTCAGGAATGGGCGATAAGCCTAAACTTGAAAAATTGATTGGTACCGTTCGCGCTATGGTTGAAGCTTTTGCAAACGGCGAGATTGGAAGACTGTACATCGTATTCAACAAATTTGTGAATACGATGGTTCAGGAAGTCAAAATACAAAGACTTCTTCCGTTGCCAAAGACAGACGATAGCATGCCTAAAGGCAACTGGGACTATATCTATGAGCCAGACCCAAAGATGTTGCTTGAGGTCTTGCTGAAGAGATATCTTGAATCTCAGGTTTATCAGGCTGTACTTGAAAATCTCGCTTGCGAACAGTCTGCCAGAATGATGGCAATGAAGTCGGCAACGGAGAATGCTTCTTCGATAATCGACGACTTGCAGCTTGTTTACAATAAGGCCCGTCAAGCGGGTATCACCCAGGAGCTCACCGAGATTGTCTCGGGTGCGGCTGCGGTTTAGCACAACAGGAAACTAGCACATGAGTAACGGTGTAATTGTTCAGATTATCGGCGCAGTCGTCGACGCGGAATTTGCGTCTGATCAAGTGCCGAATGTATATGACGCCCTTAAAGTCGTTCGTCCGGGATCTCCTGTTGACGGTTTGATTCTCGAAGTACAGCAACAGATTGGCGGCGGTGTTGTCCGTTGTATCACTATGGGTACTTCCGATGGTCTGAAGCGCGGCGATGCGGTAGAAAATACTGGTTTTGGTATTAAGGTTCCGGTCGGAAAAGAAACGCTCGGACGCATTATGAATGTGCTCGGCGAGCCAGTTGACGAATGCGGTCCGGTTGGCGAAAAAGAAAGATGGGAAATCCACAGACCTGCTCCAAGTTATGAAGATCAGTCAAATACGACTGAAATTCTTGAAACAGGAATTAAAGTTATTGACCTGATTTGTCCGTTTGCAAAAGGCGGTAAAGTCGGTCTTTTCGGCGGCGCAGGTGTTGGAAAGACCGTCAACATGATGGAACTTATCAATAACATCGCCAAAGCACATTCAGGTCTATCCGTATTTACCGGTGTTGGAGAGCGTACCCGTGAGGGTAATGACTTCTACTATGAAATGAAGGAGTCAAAAGTTCTTGATAAGGTATCCATGGTATATGGTCAGATGAATGAGCCGCCAGGAAACAGATTGAGAGTTGCTCTTACTGGTCTTACCGTAGCAGAAAAGTTCCGTGATGAAGGAAAAGATGTTCTTCTGTTTATCGATAACATTTATCGTTATACCCTGGCAGGTACGGAAGTGTCTGCACTTTTGGGAAGAATGCCGTCGGCGGTCGGATATCAGCCAACTCTCGCTGAAGAAATGGGTGCTCTTCAAGAACGTATTACTTCAACCAAGACTGGTTCAATAACCTCTGTTCAGGCCGTGTATGTTCCTGCCGATGACTTGACTGACCCAAGCCCTGCAACGACGTTTGCGCACTTGGATGCAACAATCGTGCTTTCGCGTCAGATTGCAAGTTTGGGCATTTATCCTGCTGTGGATCCTCTTGATTCAACATCAAGACAGCTGGATCCGATGATCATCGGAAAAGAGCATTACGAAACTGCTCGTGCGGTTCAGTCTGTACTTCAGCGCTATCGTGAACTTAAAGATATCATTGCTATTCTTGGCATGGATGAACTTTCAGAACAGGATAAGCTTACGGTTTCCCGTGCCAGAAAGATTGAAAGATTCCTCTCTCAGCCTTTCAGCGTTGCCGAAGTATTTACGGGCACGCCTGGCAAGTATGTTCCGCTCAAGGAAACTATCAGAGGATTCAATGGAATTATTGCCGGCGAATACGATGATATTCCAGAACAAGCTTTCTATATGGTCGGCTCTATCGACGAAGTTGTCGAGAAAGCTAAATCGCTGCAGAAGTAAGGCGGTATAAATGGCTGAAGAAATTAATACCTTCAAGCTCGATATCGTAAGCGCCGAAATGAGTCTCTTTTCCGGTGTTGTAAAGAGCATGCAGGTAACTGGTATCGAAGGCCAGCTTGGTATAAGGCACGGTCACGCTCCGCTTCTGACAGTAATTAAGCCAGGTCGTGTAAATTATGTTCTTGAAAATGACAGCGAGGACGTGCTTTACGTTTCGGGCGGTATCTTAGAAGTACAGCCCGACCGTGTGACTGTTTTGGCGGACACAGCAATCCGCGGCGAAGATATCGATACGCAGAAGGCCGAGGAAGCTATCAGGCAAGCTAAAGAAAGAATTGCTAATAATTCAGGCGATGTCGACTATGCATCTGCTATCGTTGATCTCTCTAAAGCTTTGGCTCAATTAAAAGTTGCGCAGATCACCAAAGGTCAAAGCAACCGAAGATAGTTGTACTTATGGTTAAAGTTACGCCTCGGTTATCCGGGGCGTATTTTTTTGTTTTGTAATAGGGTGGGGTACTTTGAATAAGTCGTGGGAAAATTTTAAAGATTATTGTCCTTGTGGATCTGGTAAACAGTTTTGCGACTGTTGCCAACCTTTTCTTTCTCATATAAAAAAATTGGATGGTCCAGAATCTGTTCTTAGGAGCAGGTATTGTGCATATCATTTCGGTGATGGCGAATACATTCTGGAATCGTGGCATCCAAAATATCGCCCGAATGAAAGTCCAGAAGAAATTTCTCAATCATATAAATCCATAAATTTTTTAAAACTGAACATTAAACAAATCACGGCAAAATTCAACAGAGGGGAGATTGATTATGAGGTCAATTATTCCGATGAAGATGGAAAAATTTTTACAATGAAAGAAAAATCTAAATTTGAAAAATTTGGAGGGAGTTGGGTATATACGAAAGGAATTTTGTATTAACGTATTATGTTAAATAAATTTTTGATTAACATACAAAAATACCCTTATCAAATCGTTAAATTTAAACGTATTTATTAATTGTGGTAGTTTATATACCAAGTAAAAAACGTTCGAATTTATGAAAAATAACGCGGTTTCCGTTGAAGTGAATATTCAAATGTCAACGAGTAAGAAGAATTTTTAGTTTTATTAGCAAAATTTGAAACAGACTTTGCTATGTTATATACTTCACATAATTTTTATTAATGACATAAGGCAAAATCTATGAAAAAGGTTGGTCTGATCGGCTGGCGCGGCATGGTAGGTTCCGTGCTCATGAACCGCATGGTCGAAGAAAACGATTTCGCAAAAATTGATCCAGTATTCTTCACAACTTCACAGGTTGGTTTGCCTGCGCCTAAATTCGCTGGAAAGGATTGCGGCACTTTGCAGGATGCGTTCAACCTTGATGCTCTTAAAGCAATGGATATCATCATCACAGCGCAGGGTGGTGATTACACCAAAAAGATGTATGCTGATTTGATGAACAGCGGTTGGAATGGTTATTGGATTGACGCAGCGTCAACTCTTCGTCAAGATGACAAGGCTGTAATCATTCTTGATCCTGTCAATGGCGATTTAATTCAGAAGGCACTGAATGATGGTATCAAGACTTATGTCGGCGGAAATTGCACAACAAGCCTCATGCTGATGGGTTTGGCTGGTCTTTATAAAGAAAATCTTGTCGAATGGATGCAAGTTTCCACTTATCAAGCAGCATCAGGTGCGGGTGCTCGTCATATGCGCGAACTTCTTCTTCAGATGGGTGCGCTTAATGGTTGTGTTTCCGAACAATTAAAAGATCCATCTTCGTCAATTCTTGATATCGAGATGGCTGTACGCAATATGATGCGTTCAGATGATATGCCTACAGATCAGTTCGGCGTTCCATTAGCAGGCTCTCTTATTCCGTGGATTGATAGCCAACTTCCAAATGGTCAAAGTCGCGAAGAATGGAAGGGCATGGCTGAAACGAATAAAATTCTTGGACTACCAGCTGGAACGATTCCTGTAGATGGAAATTGCGTAAGAATAAGCTCTTTGCGCTGCCATAGCCAGTCTATCTTCTTGAAATTGAAGAAAGACGTATCCATTGAAGAAATTCATAACCTGATTACTGCTCAGAATGAATGGGCTAAAGTAATTCCTAATGACAAGGAAATTACTTGCAAGGAACTCACTCCAGCAAAGGTTACTGGTACACTGTCTGTTCCTGTTGGCAGAATTCGCAAGACCAATATGGGTCCTGAATATATTTCATTGTTTACAGTCGGCGATCAGCTTCTTTGGGGTGCAGCAGAACCGCTTCGCAGAATGTTGAATATTCTTCTGTAAATTTCTAATTTAATTTTTCAGCAAGGGAGTCAAAGACTCCCTTTTTTATTTTGTCTAACGGATTATTTCGAATAACGAGGGGCAGGATTTTTATTATGGTTGTGTTTCACGTGAAACATTTGGATGTGGAGGAATATTTTGGTTTTTTGCATTCAATATAACTTTACAAGATAATTTACACAACGTATTCTGTACATGATACTTATGACTTTCTTTGTTTATCAGTTATGATGATAGTGTCAGTAATAATGCAAAAAACACTATGTAGAACGTTTGAAAATTTGGCTGATATAACAAATGTTATCTGTTCTCTGCCATTAGTTTGCTCATGATGTTTCACGTGAAACAGCAAAGATTCTGCTTCAGCAGTTACAACCGTCATGTCAAGCCTTAAAGAAGTCTTCTTTAAATTTGAATATTACGTTAACTATCATGTTTAGAATTTTTTTCGGTGAGCAAATAAGTTGCTAATTTTCATAGTGTTTCACGTGAAACATTTTTCGAATTGTTTTGTAAATTAGCACAAGTTGGACGGTAACTATTCAGTACCCCCCATTTGAGAAAAATTTTTATAGTAACTTAGCTCACGCTATGCCATCAAAATGTTTTTCGCATTTTATTCAAGACTAGCTCTTAAATGATCGTAAAAAGGCTCAAAATCGCATCGTTTTTACCTGGGTCATTTTTGTCAATGCGGCCAAATGCAGATCCTCGCAGATCTAAAAACGGCGTTTGCAGGGATTTTAATTACAGCCTAAAGAACTGATTTGGGGATGCTGTCCAATACGCATCCGTCAACAAAACATATTGCGGATATGTTTTTGTAAGAAACAGCGTATTGCTGCTTGCAGTTGAGAATGAAAATTATTGAATCGTCGATTCATTATGAAGGCACGGCGTGAATTCAGAAGAACGATGATCATGCGAAGAAGCAATCAATTGATTGCTTCTCGTCGAAGTCTTAATTTGATGAATTTAAGCTCTGTTCTTGAAACGATTTTCTGGCGATTGGCGTTACGGTCCTGATAATTTCGCCCTTGGGACGTCATTATTCAATAGAATAGTCAGGTTTTGATGCGTAATAGCCTTTATTGAGCATCAATGATGATAGCAGCGAATATGCCTGCGCCTTTTTTACCGTATCTTCCGATGCTTCTTTTTCTGACAGAGTTCCTTTGTCTGCATCGAAGAAGTATGTCTGCGGTTTGCTCTCGGGGTCGATGACTATAACATCCCCCTCGGCGTTCATATAGGCAAAAGTCCTGTCGCGCTGCATAAGCGCTCTTAAATGTTCGTGACCGATATCACGGGTGAGATCATGCCCGATCATCGGATTCACTGTGCTTACTCCCGCTATAGAAAGCAATGTCTGGGGCATGTCAAGCTGGCTTGCGAGTCGAAAATCGTTCTTGGCATCGATGCCGCCGCCCAAGATGATTCCTGGAATTTTGAATCGCGCTACGGGGATGCTGTCGGAACCGACCGTTCTCATGTCGTGATCTGCGATTACAAGGAAGACCGTATCTTTAAAATACGGCGCGGCCATGGCCTTTTCGAAAAATTTTCCGAGCGCTGCATCGGCATAACGAACAGCATTCTCCATGCTTGCCTTTTCGCCTATAGGCTCGATGAGCCCATCGGGATATTCATACGGCACATGATTGGAAACCGTAAAAACCAGAGAAAAGAATTTTTTTCCATTGGCGTGCATTTTTAAGAATTCGCCGTGAGCTTTTTCGAAAAGATCTTCGTCGCTTGCGCCCCACGATCCTGCAAATTTTGGATTCTCGAAATCTTTTCTGTCGATGATGTCGGTCCATCCGTTGCCGAGCATGTAGGAGCGCATTCCGTCAAAATAACTTTCGCCGCCGTAGATGAATTGCGTGAGATATCCACGGGTTTTTAGCGCATCCGCGATCGTAAAGAAGTCATGCTGTCCCTTGACAGTTTTGATTACCGCCTGGGATGGACTTGGAGGAAAACCGCTCGTAACCGCTTCGATGCCGCGGGCTGAGCGCACCCCTGAAGCATAAAGGTTGCGAAATGCCCAGCCTTTGGATGCTATTTTGTCGAGGTTCGGCGACAGATCGTTGCCTCCGAAAGATTTGGCAAAGCGTGAGCCATGGCTTTCAAGCAGCACGATGACGATGTTTTTTTCAGAAGTTCCCGTGGCTTGATGTTTTGCCCACGTCGGACCGTAATTCTGAGCTTCGATTTTTTCGGCTTCAATGTCGGAACGCACGAGCGCGGCGATTTCTTTTTCTGGGAAGGTTTCGTAGAGATCGAATGCGTCGGTTTTGGACAAATAACTTTTGGCTGCCTGCGCCGCGTTATATACGGAATTGCCTGCGAGATCGTTTGCGAGTTTGTCGGTCGAATAGGCAACGGTGGCAAGATTGATCGGACGATGATCAAGACTGCCGCGGGCTCCGATGACTGCAAACACGGCCGTTACGAGAATGATAACGGAAGCGGCGGCTCTGTTTTTAATAGACATATCATCAGGAATAGCCTGTGTTGCCGCGCATGCAAGCTTTTTTGCCGCAAGCACCGCGATAAACGCAATGATTCCTACGGCCGCCGCTTCTGTTTTAAAGCCGGCGGCAATCATCGAAAAAACTTCTCCTGGATATTTAAGGTATTCGATGAAGAGAACGTTAGGCCTCAGATCATACTCAGCTATGAACGGAACGCCGATTGCTTCCATAAAAGCCGCCAAGCCTATTTCGGCGCAGACGGCGAAGCATATTGTTTTTCGCAAGAATGGGGAGCGGGGGAAGAATGTCAAAAACAGCGCCAGGCAAAGAGGCAAAAACATGGCGTAGCACGATGTTGACAGATCAATGCGCAGACCGCCCAGAAATAGCGACGACACGCTGCCCGCAGCTTTAACTCGATCCCATTGCCAGGCGGCAAGACCAATTCGCGATATCGTAAAGATGGCAAAAACGCAGATTCCTGCGAGCAGAGCCGGTTTGATGAAAGAGGCGCGGTAGGCGGTCATCGTCATATCCTATGTTGCTTTGTTCCATGATACTAAATTGGCGGCGCCATTTGCTCCCAAGAAGCACTAAATTTGCTCTTTTTTAAATTAAGCCAGGCAAAACTCGAACAAAAAAAGATATGGCTTTGCCAAACTGTCAAAAGTGGTGCCAAATAGCTCAAACTGCTCTAATTTTGAACAGGTATCACGGATGAGCGATCAATTTGACCAACGAACGGCGTGCGGCGTGTAGGATAGTAAAAACGGCGCTTGTGCCTGAATACAGGTGATGAGATATGACATTATTTAAAACTCTGGCGGCGGCATCGGCGCTCGCGTTCTTGGTGGCAGGATGTTCGTCCGTTCAAGATCAATCTTCGTCGTCTTTGCCTGACGGGCCTTTGGGATCGGGTGACGGAGCCCATGCCATTTCTTCCTGCACAAAATTTGCCGCAGTTCGCGCGGAGACATGCTCTGCCGCAGACAATCCAACTCTAGGAATGTGGCATGAAATTTTTGAATCATTCGGTGACGATGCGCCTCTTGAGAATCAGCTTTTTCAAAAAGAGCTTAACTATCTCATCAAGCATCCTCGCCACATGAAGTCTGTTTTGGATAACGCGCGTCCTTATATCTACCATATTTATCTTGCTCTTCGCGCCGAAGGCCTGCCGACCGAGTACGTTGCGATACCGATGATCGAAAGCATGTACCGTCCGAATGCCATATCTCCATGGAAGAATGTCGGCATGTGGCAGTTTACCGCTTCGACCGCCAGAAATTTTGGACTTAAAGTTGACGGTCTCGGCGCTGCGGGAAAAGGTGGCAAGGATGAACGTCTTGATCCTTTCAAGTCGTCCGGAGCCGCAATAAGCTATCTTGGATACCTGGTCAGAATGTTTGATGACTGGGAACTTGCGATCGCGGCCTATAACGCAGGAGAGGGCAGGGTCAAAAAACTGGACAAATCCCAAAAGAAAAGTTCGAGGCACACTAATTTTTCGAATCTATCCATGCCTGGCGCAACAAGGGGCTATGTCTATAAAATTCTGGCTTTTGCGTACTATCTGAAAAATTGGAAGAAATACGGAGTAAATCCGCCAGTAAAAGATAAAGATCGGGGAAAGATTTCGAATTCAGTCTCTCTTGAGTGGCTGGACAAAGAACAGTATGTAGATAGCACAGGAATAGATCCGCTCTCGCATCCGTCATGGATTGGCTATTACGCCGTTAAGGTCGATAAAGATTCGGTCGATTGCGTCGGCATTGTCGAACCTGAATATGCGCAATACCATTCGCCCAGGCATGATCAAGTCATCTATCCAGGGGTAACGGATTTCAAAGCTCTTGAGCTTTTGCATGTCTCAAAAGGACCTATGTGCTTGCCTGAAGGCAAGCCGCGCATAGATGTTTACAGACGCGGTTCAAAGAACTCTAAGTCTGTATCGAGAGATGTCGGTTCTTCTGCAGAAAAGATTGCTGATTCCAAGCAAGGAGCAAAATCTCAGCCAAAGCGTGCTGATTCCAAGCAAGGAGCGAAATCTCAGCCAAAGCGCGGTGCTTCCAGACAAACTGCAAAATCGCAAACAAAGAGAGGGGCAGCAAAAACTTCGGCAAGACAAAATGCGAAGTCTCAGGCCAAGCGGCATAATGGCAAAAAGTCAGGAAAATCTAAGCACTGAGTGCTTGTGTCTTTGCTCCTTCCCATGAAAAATGCGACAGAGTTTTTGTTTGAAGCAGAGTCAAAAGTTTGCATTCGGATAAATTTTTGCTGACGGCGATGATCTTGAAAGGTGCAAGAAGTCTCATCTCATATGCGCATCTGAATCTAAATGCATTTGGGCCAAATTAATTTGGGTCAATGCCTCACCTAAGCCGGGTTTGTTTGCTTTTCAGCCATAGAGTCGAAACATATTTCAAATGCGTACTACATATGAAAGAATATTTTGATGACGTATGAGTTCAAAGAAAAATAATCAGATATAGTGAATACGTGTGGACACAAAAACAGTAGTAAATTTGCTATCGGTCGATTGAAGTCATCATCGAAGATGTTGAATGAGAGCTTTTAGACTTGACGATTAATTGAACGACGAGTATACGGCATCCTCGAAAAATATTTTTTTGATGAATAAGGTCTTATCCACATAATATCTGTGTTTCAGACTGAATTCAGAAAACAATTCCTCGTCGATATTTATTTTTTTCATCTTCGCAGATCTTTGAGCAATCATGAGCGCCACAATTGACAATAAATTGTGTTGATGGTTATTTCAGCTTGCGCGTGCGTCAATTGTGAAATGGTTGAACTTCTAATCGGAAGATACTTAAAATTTCGATATCTGTCAGTTCCTAATAATGGTTTTATTAAACGACTGTTCTAATGTTTCTTTGCTTTTCAATGAGATATCTATAAAATTTGAGTCTTAGTTATAGATAGTCACTGCGTTACCATGGTGATTATGATCGCAAAATTTAAAAAGTCTCTACACAACCGCTTTACATTTGGTAATGAGGAGACTATTATAATAAGCGTTAAATGGTTATGCAGAGACTAATTTAAGGAGCACGAAGATGCACAAGACTCGCCATATTCAGCAGCGCATGAGCCAGAGGGGCATTACCGAAGCAATCATCAACATGGTATTTGATTTCGGAATTTCCGATGGCGACAAGATTACTCTTGATAAAAAGAACTGTCAGCTTTTAAGCAAGCTTTTCGAACAAATGAAAAGGACTACAGACAAGATGGCAGAAAAGGGCGGTTATACCTTAGTTGCAAGTGGCGAATCTTTGGTTACTGTTTATAGGTTAAACAGCTTCAATTTTGCAAAAGCAATGAAATAAGCAGGAAACAAAATGAAACAAAATTCATTATGGAATCTTTATTCTCAATTCAATCATATTACCAGCGCGGCAGATGCGTTCGTTATGGCATGCGTTATTGAACTTATGCATAAGAACGGAGCCGTCAAAAACAGACTGAATGATGATTTTGCAAGCGATGTCGCTTACTGCGCAGAGACTTACAAATTCCCTAAAAATATTAGGAGCGAAGTCGTTTCTTCGGTTCATTTGCGCGATGATCACATGCAGGCATACAAAGATGTTAAAGCCGCATGCGAGTGGGATGAAAATGAGTCGAACGAGGTTACCCTCAATCGTCTTATATCGTCATCAGAAGAACTAACACGCTCTTATATGCATTTTTCGGAATTCAGGTTTTCCAAGGCTGTTTCGGAATGGATTTGTGACGGCAAAAACGAACTAAAATCATATTTTCCTCATAACACCTTGGTTGAGGCTCAAAAGTATATCGGCTTGAACTCAAAGGAAAACTGTTTGCTAAGTAACAGCAGGAAATCTGCCATTGACTGCATGCTGATGGCATTGGCGGACGTTTCGATAAATATCAGGGAAGAAGTATTCGAGAAGCTGTCCGTAACTCAGCCAGATTATTATGATGTCGGTTTTTCGTTCCCTCCAATGGGCTTAAAACTTGATAACAAAACCATCCTCGAAGATTTCGTCATTGAGAATATGTTATCTTCGATCAAGGGAAGGTTTGCCTGCATCGTTCCTGCTGGTTTTGCTTTTCGGAGCTCAAGCCGAAGCCTTGCCCAAAGAAAATCGTTGGTAGACTCCAAGAGAATTGCGTCCGTTGTGGGATTGCCAGCAGGATTTGTCGCGGGAACTGCTGTAAATACGGTTGCTATTTTGTTTGATCAAAAGGGCTCAGAAAATGATGAGATCCTCATGATCGATCTTGCCGATGCCAAATACAGGGATGATCAGCTAAGTTCGAGATCAATTTTTGTCTTGAACGAAGAAGCCATAAAAGTTTTTCAAGATGCCTTAGAAGGAACCCTTGGCGAAAAATGCGAGAGAGTCGCTATTGAACAGATCGCAAACGAAGGATATTCCTTGCTGCCGTCGAAGTACGCTTTGTCTGAAGACATGAAACAGTCGTTAGAGATGCTCGGTGAGTCTAAGTGTTCAAAATCATTAAGCGAAATAGCGACTTTGTACCGAGCTCAGGCAACCAAGTCAGACGAGACGGGCGATGAATATTTTGAAATCGGCGCTTCGGATATCAATGAATACGGCTTTGTCGGATCTGCGAGCAAACGTCTTAATTTATTGCCTGAAAGCAAATGCCTCAAGAATAAACTGCAAAAGAACGACATTATCTTCTCAATCAAGGGATCGGTCGGCAAAGTTGCTTTGATTGATCGGGATGTCGACAATTGGATTGTAAATCAGTCTTTTGTGATTATCAGAATTACGGACGGCGCTTACACTCCTCAATATGTCTTTAGGCTTCTCAAATCAAAAGCAGCGCGCAATTACGTCGACATGAATTCCACAGGAGCTATTATCAAAGCTTTTCCTATCGATAAGCTCAAAGATTTTAAACTTCGGGATCCGAGCGAGGAATCTTTGACCGATGCCAAAGAAAAGACCGAAAGGCAAATAAGTCTTTTGACCGAGATTGAGCGGATGAAGAAGGAACTGTCGGAAATAGACCGATAACTTTCGGATTGGTTTTAGGACATATGAACTCC
>JAZQPH010000118.1:0-12228 GCA_045628385.1 Succinivibrionaceae bacterium | reverse complement strand
GACCGCTTGGCCTCCGACTTCTACTTTGGCAACGGATGCCAAAGCCGTATCGCGCATCGCTGATTCCATCTCGCGGCGTTCATCGTTTATGCACATCAGCTCGCTTACGAGCACCGCTACTTCTTCCGGGTTGTCGGACATGAGGCAGTGCACGCCCAATGACATATTGTTGATTCGCCCTGCCGCGTTGAGCACGGGAGTTATGCTGCAGCAGATTTCCCCCTCGGTTACCCTAGAAGGACTTTTTCTCGAGACTTCCAATATGCGCTCAAAACAGAGCCTGCCCCGGCCGTTGCGAATTTTTTCTATGCCTGCTTTGATCAGAATTCTGTTGTTTTTATCAAGAGGCACGACATCGGCAAGCGATCCGACGGCAACCAGATCAAGATAATTGCCGAGATTTGGATACGCAAGTCCAGACGATTCAAACCATCCGCAGTCTTTAAGTTTTGCACGCAAAGCGGAGACTACATAAAAAATAACACCAACTCCGGCTGCGTATTTTGATGCAAACTGGCAGCCTGGCTGATTAGGATTGACTATCGCGTCGGCCTCGGGGATTTCGCTTCCTGCGAGGTGATGATCCGTTATGATGACATCAATATTCAGTTCATGCGCTCTTTTGACGGCATCGACGCTCGTTATGCCGTTATCGACCGTAACTATTAATTCGGCCCGCTCGCTGCCCTCAGCCAGTTCTTCCACGATTGATACGGACAGACCATATCCCATCGTTACGCGATCGGGAATATAAAAACTGACGTAAGCCGCGCCCATCTCTCGAAGTGCCAATACGGCAAGCGCGGTGCTGGTCGCGCCGTCAACATCGTAATCGCCCACAACCACAATTCTTTTGCCGCAGCGCACGGCGGCAGAAAGCAATTCGGAGGCCTCATCGATGCCTTTCAGCGTTCTGTAATGTTCCAACCCTGCCAGAGACAAATCGAGATCGGATTCTGACCCTATGCCTCTTGCTGCCAATACCTTGCGGATAATCGGATCGCTCACGCATGAGATTTCTCGGCGGTTAGAGGGAATAGGTCTTCTTTTGACGGATGCGCAACCAATTCCCGTCACAGACAGTACCTCGCGACAGGAATGGCAATCCAGGCGCCAAAACAAAGGATCAATGCAACCGTTACCGCTGCAGAACCGAGATCTTTTGCCCTGCCGGAGAGTTCATTCCATTCGTCTCCCATGCGATCAACGACTGCTTCGATCGCCGAATTGAGGATTTCGACAATAACCACGAACCAAGGCATAAACATGAGAATCAAAATTTCTGAAAGCGCCAGATTAGGCATAAACGGCGCAGCGATGGTCAAAAAAACAGCCGGAACCACCTCTTGCCTGAAAGCCGCTTCGTTTTTCCATGCCGCCTTGAGCCCCTGAGCGCTGTATTTGCCAGCGTTAATGATTCTTCGTATGCCAGTCGCGCCAGTTTTAGCCATTTGATTCTCCCAATATGCGCATTCAGCGAATTGCCAAATGCGAACGATTTTAACAAACAGGCGCGAACAAATATTTGCGCTCATGATTAGATCGGACAAATAAGTATCGCGGATGTTCAATATCCGCCCAGATTCTCATTAATCCATGCGAAATTTGCGTTCTTTTCGTGGGATTGGGCTTATTCGATGCCTGCGAAGCGCATGCCACAAAGATTCAGCCGATGCCTTTTCGCTTTGATTCTCGCGGTTTTTCCGCAGCCATCCCGACAATTTGCCCAAAAGAGACGGTCTGCCGTACTTTTCTATGAATGCGGTTACTTTTTGAGCCTGAACAACTGCGGTCGGATAATCGTTGCAGGCGTTTGTTAATGTTGCGGCGCCGTTGGCCAATACCAAAACCGGCACGACTTCGGCATTCATGCCGCCAAGCAGCGATTCAAGCATCTGTCTAAGTTCTGACAGCTGGCCGCGAGGATCATGATGATTTTTCTTTGAATGGACAGATCCCGATCTGCTGTCTGTTTCTATGGTTCCGTCGGAAAGAATCTCTATTGCGGCCTCGCTGTTTTGAGCCGAACCGTCGCCTCTTAACGTATAAGCTTTCGTTTCGAGCATAAATATTCGCCCGTCCGCAAACACAAGGTGATCAAATTCATGAACCTTACCCGATGCGAGCGTTACGCCATTCTTTGCAAAAAAACGGGGGGAAAGGTTTGCCAGCTCATTTCTGATGATCTGTTCGCCCCTGTTTCCGCATTCTTTCGCGCTTCTCAAATCAGGATCGATTTCATCGTTGGCGAGTACACCGTCGCCGTCATCGACGGGATATCCCGACGAAGCCAATCCATGAATGCCGATTTTATCCGACAAAAATTTTCTCACTCTGTCTCTTGCTTCCACGGAAGCGTACCTGTCGACAAAAATCCTATCCGCAAAAAAACCTGCAAGCAGCTGTTTTTGCCTTTCGTCAAACCTCTCTGCCGAATGACTGTCTGAATTTATTTTGAAATCTTTTACAAACTTAAGAAACTCCAAAACATCGAAATGCCCTAGGTATCGTTTTGCAGAAAAGTGAGCCAAACCTTCCATAAACAAATCGTGTTCGCCGATGGATGCGGATACGGAGTCTGCAAGACTTTTACCTGAACCGACATGTTTGCGTTCTGCCGATTTTCTGTATAAAAAGCCAAGAAAAGACGCAGCCAGCATGCAAGAAAAGATCCCCCATGCCCAGCCGCCTAACAAAAAACTGATAAGCGCAGCCATCACGGCCGCCGCAGTCCACCACAACTTTGCGCTCATGTTCGGTTCATCCTAAAAATTGAATGCGCACGGCTCCAGCCATAAAACACATTGCTATCATGCCGACGATAAAGACTTTTTGTCGAAATTTCTCAATGATACGGTTCTTTCCCGAATCTTGATCCATATATCCGAAGCGGTCGGCACCGACTTTGAAGATATTTCGTTCAATATCGTATCTTTCCTGTTTTCGATATATTTTGCAATATCCTTCGGGTGCAGCACTTCGCACGGATAATCTGCACATTCATTAATGAGTTTTGCCTTTTGGTTTGCTATGACGAGCACTGGCACAACGCGAGCGCCCGACTGCCCGACAATCTTTGCCATCAATTCGGCATCTGTCGTTATCTGATTGCGCGGATCATGCGTTTTGGTATTGCCGAACTTTGTCGCTTCGATGATGCCGTCATCGCGAATCCTGACGACAGCCTGATTGAAAGAAGAACCTGAATTCAGCGTATACGCTTTTGTTTCAAGCATGAAAACAACTCCGTCAGCGCAGACGATATGATCAAATTCATGCACGCTGAATCCAAGACAAATCTGAACTCCGTTATGAATCTCGTATTTTCCTTCCGAATTAAGTTTGTCAAGCACGCTTCTAACGAGTTTTTCGCCCTGATTGCCGCTATCTTTGATGGCCTTTGCCTGCTTGTCCGTTTCGTCATTAATGAGACGGCTGTCCGCATCCGCAACGTAGTAATCGGGATGAAATGACAATTCGGATATCTTGGCTTTGGCATTAAGAAATTTTCGCATTTCTTCCTTATCGGCGATCGGGACGGACGTATTCGGAACAATTCTCAGAAAAAAGAAGTCCGCGAGCATTTTTTTCTGAGAAGGAGAAAAACGCCTAGACACGTCGGCAACTCTCGTGCGGTTGTAGGTAGTCAAAAATCCCATAAATGCGCGCATTGACCGAAAATCAAAATCTGCATTGACAGATGCGGCGTTAACGGTATTTTCAAAGAAACCTGTTCTCGGCTCGCGAAATTTCCTGCGTTTCGTTCTTGATCGAGGAAAAACTGTCGGTCGCAACAAAAAAAGCGCGGCAATCACCGACACTGAGGCGATAACAATAAATACCGCATTTATTGATCCTTCTCCGAGCCACAATTGCCACGGACGAGCCAATATCAATGACACCGCAGCCGTAACTATCGCAGCAACTCCTGTAATTATGCGAGACACAAATACCTCCAGCCGCAAAAGTCCCATTGAGCCAGCTTTTTCTTATCCGCAAATTATGGCAATGAGCGAATTCCTTTTCAAAAACATTTCATCAGATTTACGACGCAAGATCATCCATATTCGCCATATCGCATATGTACATCGCCGTATAAGTCGCATATTTGCAAAATTATGACAATAAATTCTTCGCAGCATTCAAAATCTTAACAACTATTGCTACGTCCGCATATGCTAAAATATGAGCATTGTCACGGTATTTTTAGGTTCTGCATCATGTCCAATTTCCTTTTGCGCACGGGACTCATGATGCTTCCTATTGCATGCGTGCCATTGGCAATGCTGTTAAAAAGCGCATCGGCAATTTTGCCCGTCAGCATCAACTGTCAGTATCTTTCCGATGCGATCCTAAGCTTCATCCCCCTGTTCTTTGCCATAGCGGCATCGCTTACAGAAATAAACAATTCCAGAAGCTGGCAAATCATCAGCACAGTGCTTGTTTACATGACATTGCACGCGCTCTTTTTGCAATTTATTCCGGGATTTTCGAACCCGGAATATGCCGTATGCTATTTCAGCGCGATCATCACTGCCGCCATGTGCTCGCACATAACGGCAAACACGAAATACTTAAAACGGTACCTCATATCGCGAGCGCTCAATCTATGCATCCTCTTCGGAGGATGTCTCGCGGCCGTTGTCTTGTCCATGCTCATAGGATGGGTGCTTCGCACTATTTTCGGCGACCACGGAGAATCAACGTTCCTTGCAACACTGCCTGTCAAGGTGCGCGAATACTTAACAGGTTTTGCCTACGAAGGCCTCCACCCATTCGGCGCGAACGTTCTTCTTTCAGATTACATGCTGAACAATCCTGAACTTAACGAAGTAAAAAGCCGGGAACTGTTCTGTTTCTACAATTTCATCATTCAGATCTTTTGTCTCCCGGCGCTGCTTACCGCGCTGTTCACCAAATTAGATTCAAAGAAACGCCTGCCCGTTCTGTTTTTGGTTCTGATGTGTCTGTTTTCGACGTACTACCCGCAAGCCGAGACGCTGATTCTTCTTACGATAATATGGATGTGGCCTGGGCTGTTTTTGGCGCACGTCGTTCTGGCAGGCTTTGTATACGGACTGGTTAGGGAATTCGGCATGAGTGTGCACTTTTCTGGCGACATAAGCATCAGAAAGGCCGCAGATGCGGCGCTTTCGGCAAATGCTCTCTCGAATGTCTGCCTTATACTTTTTTGCGCGCTTTGCTACTTCACCCTGACGCACTACGTGCTCGGAAAATATCCGCTCAACAACATCAGCTGGAAAATCAAAAAGACCCGACCTATCGTGATCCGAATGATCAGAGATCGCAAAGGTTCCAAAGATCTGAGTTTGCTTGCCATACGCATACTTAAAATGATCGGAGGCCTGGACAATCTGGTATGGGTCGACGAATCCGGCGATGTTATAACAATACGATACAGCGACGGAAAAATGATCAACAACGATGCTCTTAAAAGCATCGGCCGCGAAAGCAGAAACGAAAACGAAGCCAAACTCATATACATAAAAGCGTCCGATGCCGCGATTGCGTCAGAGATCACCAAAAAAATCCGTATTTTTGCCAAGAGGCAGTTTGTAGACGCAACCCAGCGCAGCTGATCTCTCCGATGGTGAACAATTTTTACCTGTAGACAATGGAACCAGACACATGCCTTGGATACAAATTAAAGCAAGCTGCGATGTCAGCAAAGTTAAAAAAGTCACTTCGATGCTCGAGGGCGCAGGAGCCGCGTCGGTTACATACATGGACGCAGGCGACAATCCTGTATATGAACCGATGCCGGGCGAAACAAAACTTTGGGGAAACACCGTCGTCACAGGATTGTTCGACGCCGAAACCGATGCGTTCAAAATTGTCCGGTTCATGCAAAAAAGTTTGGGCGATCACGCATCGTTTAAAGTCGAACAGCTTGAGGATCGCGACTGGGTCCGAGAATGGATGGATCATTTCCATCCGATGAAATTTGGCCAAAAACTTTGGATTTGCCCAAGCTGGTGCCCGGTTCCGGAAGAAGCAGAGATCACCGTACTTCTTGATCCAGGCCTGGCATTCGGCACGGGAACGCATCCAACTACGGCGATGTGTCTTGAGTGGCTGGACGGCGCCGAACTCGAAGGAAAAACCGTAATCGATTACGGATGCGGATCGGGAATACTGGCAATTGCCGCAATTAAGCTGGGAGCCGCTCGCGTTATCGGCATCGACATAGATCCGCAGGCAATACAGGCTTCAAAAGACAATGCCGAACGTAACGGTGTTGCGGACAAACTCGAATTATTTCTAGCCGACGAGAGACCTGAAGGTCTCAAAGCCGACACAGTTGTTGCCAACATTTTGGCAGGTCCACTTCGCGAACTCGAACCAATAATTTCTTCTCTCGTGAAAGACGGCGGAAACCTGGCTCTGTCAGGAATTCTCGAACGCCAGTCGGAGGAAGTTTCGGAAGCCTATGCGCAAAATTTCCAAATGGGAGAGACCATGGTCAAAGAAGAATGGTGCAGACTTCAAGGGGTAAAAATCGTCGAATAAAAATGCTAGTCTACTAGCGTTAAGAAGGTGACACGTATCACAATTTGCGTGTATAATCACCACCATATCGCAAGTAATAGCTGGCAGACGATGCCTCGTGCGAAACATCGAATATTTTATTTACAGCAGGTAATACAAAAATGTTAGAACGTCCTAATATCACTAACCTGACGACGACCACAATCAGCGTGCAGACACATGAACCGGTAATGACTCCGCTCAGAGAGTCTGTCGAGATCGCAATCCGCAACTATCTGAGCAAAGTTGCTCAGGATGCGGATCTCGAAGAACTTTACGACACCGTTATGTCCGAAGTCGAAGCTCCATTCTTTGACGTCGTCATGCAGTACTCCCGCGGCAACCAGACCAAGGCTGCAAAGATCATGGGAATCAACCGCGGAACTCTGAGAAAGAAGCTTAAGCGCTACGATCTCAACTAATATCTGAAATGTATTTTTTCAGTTCCCGCCAAACTCTCAGTATGGCGGGTTTTCTTTTTTGAGGCGCACGCGAAAAGCATTCGCATAAGCAAAAAGCCCGAACGCCAGGTTCGGGCTTTTGTTCAAGCATCGAATGTTATCAATGACTAATCAGTCAAAAATTCATGGCGCGAAGCTGGATTGGTTTTAAAATATCCGCCCAGCGCTGTTGTGGTCGTACTCGAAGACGCATCTCTCACGCCTCGCGTTTTGACGCAAAAGTGCGTTGCCGTGATTGTGACCGCAACATTGTCTGTTTCAAGAAGCGTCTGCAGCGCCACCAGAATCTGCTGCGTCAGTCGTTCTTGCACCTGAGGACGCTGAGCAAAAAATTGCACAATTCTGTTGAATTTGGACAGTCCGATTATTTTTTTCTTCGGCATATAGGCCACTTTGGCAATTCCGTCTATTGTCACGAAATGATGCTCGCATGTGCTGGTGAGCGTTATATCCTTCACTTTAATCATCTCGTCGACGCCCATTTTGTTTTCAATCAGAGTCACTTTCGGAAAGTTTTCATAATTCAGTCCCGAAAACACTTCGTCGACATACATTCTTGCAATGCGGTTCGGCGTATCCTCAAGAGAATCGTCCGTCAAATCCAAACCAAGCGTCTGCATAATCGTTCGCACGCTTGCGGCAATTCTCTCCTTTTTTTCTTCCGATGTCGCATTGACCGGCACCAAAGGAGTTTCAAGCCCTTTTTCCAACAGCGCGTTCCTAACGCGCTCTGCTTCAGCCGACAGTGTCATTTATATCATTGCTCCTTTACGCTTTTAAGAATCATGTCTTCTGCGGGAATTTTTTCGAGCCGCATGGTTTTCATGAGTTCCAAAGTATATGCAGTCATATCTTCAGTCACGACTGTTTTTTTCTTGCTCAGCAGAATCTTTCCTAAATTCTTATACCCATCCTTTCCTGACGAGATATAACCGTTCGTCATAACCTGGTAGGTTTTGTTTGGCTCAAGACGCTTCCAAGTTCCGTTTTCCAGCACTTCGATATTGCTTGCATAATGTCTTGATTTTGCAAACATCCTCAAATCAAACCGCAATCCGTATCCTGTAGGAAATCCTCCCGTTGAGCGGTATTTTGCCGAAGCCAGTTCGCCGAGCAATCCGTTAATCGCATCGCCGATTTCTTTTCCCGACATCTGATATATGCGAAGTTCGCCGCCGAACGGTATGACATTTTTTATATCCGACGCGAACAATTTTCCGGCAAACAGATTCGATCTGAACATTCCGGAATTTAAGATCATAATCGCGCCGCCGTTTGACTCGCTCCATAGCTTCGAAAATGATTGGCATATTTCGCAGCCGTAAGTCTGCCTTATTCCGTTAAGTTCGCATTCTTCTGTCGGAAGTCTGGTCTGGCACAGCATGTTTTTGCTTATGCCCGCCAGTCTGTCGTCTGCTCTAATGCCGTCAATGACGGCATTTACGGCACGCGAACTGCCTTCGGTCAAATCGTAAAAAGAAAAATACGGATCTGCGAGCAGTTCATTCTTCACAGCAGCCAGTTTTTCCGGTATCGGAACATTCCCGTAGCCGTCGAGAATATCGGACACAATAAGACGCGGGACGCCTTCGCAATCAAGCAGCCTGCCACCATCGAAGGTAAGCGACAAATCGCCCAAAATCAGTGTCTGAGACGCTGCATGAACGATGCACAATAACTCGCCTTCGGCATTTTGAGTCTTCAGCGGATACGGCCCCTGTATCGGAAAACGATATTTTGCCAAACCCTCGCCCATGATGCTGTGTGAGTCTCCGCCGATAATGGCGCTGACGCCGCGCAGTTTTGATGCCATCTCTTTGTCAAGCGGAAGTCCTGCGTGAGACATGACCAAAATTTTGTTTATGCCTTTGCTTCTGAGCTCGTCGGCATATCTGTTTATGGTTTCGGCTTCGTCCATAAACTTGTCTCTTTTATCGGGATTGCTGGAGTTTGTCAGTTTGTATTTCGAAATGACCCCGATAATGCCTATTTTCTGATCCCCGAACTCATACACATGATACGGTTCGAAAATTCCGTCAAGCGGGCTGCCTTTCGGAAAATAAGCATTTGCCATGAGATAATGCGGCTTTTCGGCGGTTTTGAGCACCAAAACATCATGCAGAAATTGATCTCCGAAGTCGAATTCATGGTTGCCTCCGACAACTGCGTCAAAGCCGAGATCCTGCATTATTCTTATATCGGACGAACCCTTGTACTTATCAAAAAACAGTCCGTTTCCGGTCATAAAATCTCCCGAATGCAGTCTCAGAGCATTGGGATATTCCGATTCATGCTTGTTCATGAAATACCAGATGGCATTCATTCCCCCAACGGAAAGCTGATAATTTTCTTCGCCAAATGATGCAATGAGTTTGCTCGGAAGAACATATGAATGAGAATCGCCGATGTGATAAATATGAAGTCTGAACGGAGCACTTTCGTCAGCCCGACACAAGACGCACGCAAAAATTCCGAGCGCGGCAACGGCGTCTTTAAGATTAAGCTTCATAAATTCTCCGAACGGCGCAACATCCCGAAAAGTATAGCAAACAACGACTCCATCACGGTCTTTCTGAAATCATTAAGCATTCGAATCTCGCGGATCGGTATCGGCTTCCACCCGGACGGAACTTCTAAAAGGATTCTGCTCGATTTCTGCCAGCGACTCCTCTATCACCTCATGCAAATGCTTTCGGGATGGCGAAGAAGCAAGCACTGTCACGAGATACCGATCCTGCATTTTTTCCGTATATGCCGAACGCGGAGGACAAACAGATACATCAGAAAACCTGGCTGCTAACTTCGATATCACAGAATAAGTCTTGATCGCAGCAGCATGAGCTTCGCTTCGATTCTTTGAATCTATTCTTATCGCGGTCTGCGACGAATACGGAGGAAGACCGAGCTGCCGCCGTTCTTCAAGACAATTATTGGCAAAAGCTTCATAACCCTGCGACATTGTTATCTGAATCGTCTCGTTGCCTGGTTCGCAGGTCTGCAGGATGACTTTTCCGTTTTTTTCCTCTCTTCCGGTTCGGCCGGCAACTTGCGTATACAGCTGTGCAAAACTTTCCGAAGCGCGGAAGTCCGCCGAATTCAGAGCCTGATCGCAATTTACCAAAGCTATCAGCGTTACGTCGGGAAAATGATGCCCCTTGGCAAGAATCTGCGTTCCTACCAATATGCGGTATTTTTTTTCGACGACTGCTTCCAGCGTCTCTTGCATCTTTTTTTTATTCGCCATCGTGTCGCGATCAATGCGGGCGACGGGAAATTCAGGAAAACGTATTTTCAGATACTCTTCTATCTGCTCTGTGCCTGTCCCGTCAATAGAGAACTCAGTCCCCCCGCAGTCGGGACACGCAGCAGGATAAGGATAGCGTCTGTCGCAGCAATGGCATTCAAGCCTGTGCGAGCCTTTATGATAAACAAGATGAGAATCGCAGCTGCCGCAGGTAAAGGTATATCCGCAACTCAAACAATTTAAATAACTGGCATAGCCTCTGCGATTCAAAAACACAATTGCCTGATTGCCTTTGGAAAGCTCTTCATTCATAGCCTTCAGCAAAGATTCACCGAGTCCTGCTTTAAGTTTTGCGCCCCGGATGTCAATGAGTTCCGCCTGAACGCGGCCAGGTTTCTGAAAAGCCCGTCTTGTAAGTTTAATTTCAGCATATTTGCCAGATCTGGCATTGGCCAGCGTCTCCAATGATGGCGTTGCTGAACCCAAAACAACTGGGCAATTAGCAAGTTTTGCGCGATATACCGCTAAATTTCTTCCGTCGTATCGGAAACCGCTTGATTGTCTGAAAGAGGAATCATGCTCTTCGTCGACAATTATTATTCCCAAATTTTTAAAAGGAGTGAATACAGAAGATCTTGTGCCTATCAAAATTGCGGTATCGCCGTCCCTGCACGAAAGATAGTTTTCGAGACGATCGGCATCTGACAACGCCGAATGCATGGCGGCAATCGGCACATTGAAGTGTTCATGAAAACGTCGGATTGTCTGAGGGGTCAGACTTATCTCTGGTACCATTACCAAAGCCTGTTTACCCTGTCTCAGCGCTTCTTCGATGGCGCGCATATAGACTTCCGTTTTACCCGAGCCAGTTACGCCATTGAGCAAGAAAGTCTTGAATCGGCCAAGCGAACTGCAAATATTTCCGAGCGCATCAGCCTGCTCGGTATTGAGTTCAATTGTGCTGCAAAATCTAAGTTGCGAAATCCATGAATTTTTAATGAAAGACGCGTAGTCAAACTCTTCTACTATGCTCTTTTTGATTAATGTGCGCAAGGCCGACTTTGAAAAATTCATTCCCCAAAACTCGCTTGCTTTAAGCGGACATTTGCTCAAGGCATCGATGATTTGTTTTTGCTGGCTAGTTCTGCGATCTCCTGTCTCGTCATAATGGTCAGCCAGTCGGTAAGCAGGAATGATCTTTCGTGAACATATTTCGCCTTTTCTCAGCAGAATGGGCATGGCGCATTCGATAGTTTCGCCGATCGGCCAATGACAATAATCTGCGGCAAAACGAGCAAGTTCAAGAGACTGCTTGTCAGAATACGGTACAGTGTCGATACACTCGCTGATAGCTTTTATTCGGCTTTCGGGACAGGAATCTTGAGGATTGGTATCAGAAACGTCCATGACTACGCCGACCAGCATCTGACCATGAAAATTCACTCTTACGCGGCATCCAACTACAGGAACCCGGACTAACTGTTCCTCGAGAACAGAGCAATTTTTGTTATCCGAAGATTCAAGCAATTCAAAAATGGAGTCATCGCGTTCCTTGAACTTGGCATATTCTTTTACTGACGTTTCGTCTGCTGATTTGTACGTATACAGTCTGCGAAACGGTCTTGGCACGCATATGCTGAAAAACTTCGTCAATTTCAATTCCTGATAGACAAACGCATAGTCAGAAATCCTACATTAAATATTGAGATATTTATCTGAACAAAACGAAAAATTTAGAAATACAAAATGAAAAAGGAGAACATTAAAGTTCTCCTTTGTATGGGGGGGTCCAGCAGTGACCTGCTCTCGCATGGCGAATGCCACACTACCATCGGCGCATGGGCGTTTCACTTCAGTGTTCGGAACGGTAACTGGTGGTGCCACCCCGCTGTGGCCGCTGGACGAAAACTTTGAATTGTGTGAAATGGGGTGCCCGGCGGTGACCTGCTCTCGCATGGCGAATGCCACACTACC
>JAZQPH010000117.1:0-5557 GCA_045628385.1 Succinivibrionaceae bacterium | reverse complement strand
GGTAAGAGATATGAAGATGTCACGATGCCGCCAAGAAAAATTTGCATTCGCTCCGAATATTCATAACGCCGCACCTCGCGCATGCAAAAAATTTTTTGCTTGCGCTTGCCTTGCCGCGCTGATGGTTAACGGCATAACGGCCGCATACGCATCGCCTGAAGACTATCAAGACGGCAGATATCTTGCCGTAAGTTTTTCGCAGTCCGCGCGGGAACTAAAAAGAATCGCCGCCGAAGCGTCTGTGCAAAATGTTGCGTTGCTCTTTGTCGGCACGGCAAAGGATGAAAACGTCGTTCAGTTCGCCAAAAGAGTCGGCGCGGTGCTGCCGACAGAATCCGTGCCGACAGTTCTCATCGCCCCCGACATCATTTCGCATTTCGGCATTGTTTCGGCGCCTGCCTACTTTGAACTGCGCGAAGGAAAAACGGAGGCGGTGATCTGCGGTTCCTCGTCGCTTTCCTATCTTAAGCGCGAATACGCATCGCTTGGACAAAGAGCGCGATTGTTCGATGATACGGAAGGGTTCCGCAGAACGTGCGCAAAAATTCCTTCGGCGGTCATCGGCCCCGTATTGCCATTTGCCGAATCCGATGCCATAGAAGACGCCAAACAGAAAACGGCAGCGTGGATAGATTCCGGCAAAGCTTCCGAAGCCGCAAGACTTGCATCATCAAAACCTCTTATGCGGACAATAGCGCCGACGATCGCACATCTTGGCAAAGCCTCGGAATATTCAAAGAAACGAGTATCTCCCGTCATCAGACTTACGAGCAACATGCGTTCCGATATTCTGTCGGCAATAAACGCGGCCGACAAAATTAATGCATCACTATCCGATGAAAAAAAATTTTTATACGGAGCGGGTTCCGGCAATGAAGAGTTTGAACACCTTTACCGCGGCGTACCGCTTGCGGATCTTATAGCCCCAATGACCCGCTACATAATTTTCGATCCCGGCGACGAATGCCAGTTGCTTGCTGCCAAAAAAATCGCAAGCGACGGCAGATTTTATGCAACGGCGCTTCTGGCCAATTATTCCGAAAATTTGGGAACTCTTGACACCATCGGAAACTATCTTGGCATCGAAACATTTCCCCTGCCCGCCTCCGTCGCAAGGAATATCGGCATCGACTCGACGCTTTCGGTCGTAACCGCGCGCGGCAGTTTTTTTGAAATCGAAACAGTCCCGATTACTCAATGTTCAGAGCTGCCGGACGTCATAACTTCCAATACGGAAAATATCTATGAAACATCGCTCGATTAATCTCGCAGTTGCCGCAGCCATAATGGCCGCAGGCTTTGACGCCTACGCAGGCAGCACCTGCAATGATGCCAAAGTATTTTCCGCCAAGCTCGTGACCGACGTATGCTGGTCTTGCCTATTTCCCATAAAAGTTGCGGGGATGAAACTCGGCTCTGGCCGCATTCCCGAAACGGCATCGGACAAAGCTGCGTGTTTTTGCGGCGACGGCTTGGGCGAAATTATCCCGGGCGCCGTGACGTCGGGATGGCAGTTTGCCTATCTTGCCGAAGTCGTGCGGGAACCGGGATGCTCGCCGATATTGGGCGGCATCAGCCTGCCCGTGCCGAACAAAGCCGCAAGAGGAAGCCACGGCGACGGAACGCTGGGAGGAGGCGATCTTTCCGCATACCATTACCACATATTTTCATTTCCTCTCGCGGCCATGCTCGAAATCGCCTTCTTCGGCAAATGCGACCGCTCGCCCTATCAGGGAATCGATCTTATGTATATGTCAGAACTCGATCCTTCCTGGCTTCGCGAAGATCTCGCTTTGCTTGCGGCTCCCGAATCGGCAATCCTGTCATCGCCGGGAATTCAGGCGGCCTGCGCCGCCGATGCCGTTTCCGCAGGCAAAGGAAAACCGCTGGACGGATTATTCTGGTGCGCTGGACATGCCGGCATGTATCCCGTCACGGGAATAACATATGCCTCGGGCTCCATTCCCGAAAACACTTCGGAAATACTGGCAAAAGCCCTGTTCAAGCACCACAGGCTCGGGCTGATGCCTCTTACTTCGGGAGACGACTATCTGTGCGAATCAGGATACGGGTCGCTTAAAAAAGGCGATTACGAAATCAGCATGTTCAGTCCGATAAGCGAAGCTTCAGGATCGCATGCGATCGGGGAAAACACCTTTTTCTGGGGCGAGCACAGAAGCGTTCCGGGCTCCGGCGAAGACCCCGTGTACGTAATTTATAGGTACACCGACTGCTGCAGAACAATCGACGAGTGATCGCAGATTGTCCCCGCGAACGCATTTAGTTCAAGGACTCGGCTTCTGACTCATGCTTCAAACAAAGTATTCTTAAGCCACGATTAATCGGAAGCCGCCGCGCCTTCAAATTAACTAAATTGCCGAGGCATTGCGCGTTTTGCTTTTAAGCAGATGCAATCGCCTCTCCGCTAGTTGCCCGACCGTATGTTCCGACCTCCCACCCCAAAAAAAATCCTCAACAAAGGAAAATCGCATGAAAAAAATTTTCTTTGCCTGCCGTCTGCCAAAGGCATGCAATTCAAAAATCTCCATAAATTTTTATCGGTCAAAACGGCGTCTGCGGATTAATTTGCTCAAATCGACGATCCGCAAATCATACAGTCTTGTTTCCTCCTGCAAGATGCCGAAATTCATTCTGACTTTGGCAAGCGCCGCCGTTCTTTCCGTTCTCTCGCTTCCGGCTCAATGCGAAACAGATAATTTTTTGCAGGGATTTGAAATGCCCGAAACGTCATCCGGCAATTTTTTGATCATGGGCGAATCATATCCGCTGTCCGAACTTTACGGCTCTGTCCCCTTTGCAGAACTGCCTGCGGGACGCGATCCCGCATCCTTAAGTTTTTGGAATGCAGGAACAACCGATGACATAAACGAGGAAGCCCAAAATGCGGCAAAGATGTCTTCGAGCGCAAGAGGAACTTTTTCATCGGACGATTCGGCGCTCGCCGCAGAACTTATGCGAAGAGGCGAAAACAAATCAGATTCAGTCTCGGTGGGCAATTACAACAAACAAAAAACGCTAGTCTGCCGCACTGGCGCAGTCAAAAGGCACTCCATAAAACTTTCCCACCCATGGACGGCTTCCATGGCCGTTCACGAATCGGGCCCCATCAATGCCCAAGTTTGCGGCAGAGGCTGCCTTGACCTTTGGCTCGGCACCGTCGGCGACAATTACTGGAGCGGCCAGTGCGCGATCTTCGGAGAAGACATGTCATTCAGGCTGACATCTCCCGGAGCCATCAAATCCGCGGCTATAACCCGCGCGGTCTATGACGACTATATGCGCGTCTACATAAACGGCAATCTTGCCTATTCAGGCCCCGACGGCAGATTTCCCCCCGAAACCGAAGGACCTTGCGAACTCGGAACTTCGTTTGACGAATCTCTTGATATCGACGTCACGGACCGGATGGCGACGATCCCCGAAGGCGGACTTCTAAGGCTGTCGACTCGCGTGTCGGTCACCGGCGAAGGCGAAGGATATGCCGCCATCCGCATTCTTTACGATCCCGCAAAAGCATTAACCGATCCCGGATTTTCGGATCTCGAAACGGCTCTCGAAGCAGAACAGGAACTTGCGGGCATCGCCGATGTTTCTTGGAATTGCGCGGCGATGCCGGAAACCCGGCAAAACGGCTGCGCTTTGGAAAACGGGGTCGAAATCTGCCCCGAAGACTTTGTTCATTCGGCCGCCTATGATCGAGGAATAAGCCCGCTGTGCAAAATCGCAGAAGCCGTAATCGTCCCTGCAAAAGACGATGACGGATGCGCCGAGGCTAAAGCCGACCCGACATGCGGACTCATATCTTCGGTCTGCGCCAAATATTCAAGATCGGGAGAATGCCTGGCATATGAATCCGAATATGCCTGCGGCGAAGACTATGACAAAGAAATGATGGCATCGGCGATCAATGAAGGTCTTGAATCAGACGTCTCCTGCGTTTTAAAACGATCGGAAGGCATGAAGACTACAACGGCGCCGATTGCAAAAACCGTGACCTGCGAGCGCGACGGCTCGCTTGACGGCTGTTCGGAGCTCTCGTCCGACCCCGCATGCACTCTTTTATCAAGCGACTGTCTTGATCGCGACAAAGCAGGCAAATGCATGACTTACGCCGATGCCTATTCATGCTCGCATGAAATCAAATTCGAAGAGCCCGCTGTCTTCGATGAAGTCGTTTGCCCCGGAAACTGCGAAGGCGGCGCATGCCCAGAAAATGTCAGAGAAAAGGAATCTTCGGGATTTTCCGAAGCCATGGCGGCTTTGGGGCTTGCCGACGAAATGAGCCATGATCTTTCCTGCTCGGGAGACGGCACCAAAGAAGACATAGTCTGCGAAGTATTCAAAGGGACGCCGGGGACATGCAAAAAAGCCTTCGGTTCGACTGTAGACTGCTGCGAATCGCCCGAATCGGTCGGCATGAAAGATTACCTCGCGATGGCAGTCGCCGTTAAAGAAGCCTCGTCGCGGGCCGAAGCGCTTACGGGAACGACTCTGCTTCCCGGGGCTTGGTCCGAAGCAATTTCCGATGCCGCCGATGCAGTATTTAGTCCCATCAGCTCGGTTCTTGATTCGGCATTCGGCCTGAATCCAGCCAAAGCGGTCGGCGATTTATCAAGCTATGCGGCGCAGCAGTTTGCAAACGCAGCCGCGGAATTTATCGGAGAAACATTCGGGGCGGAAGCACAGTCGATGCTGTTTACGAATACGGGCGGAACGCTCCTTGCAGACGGCACGATCGAAGGAGGAACGTTCTCCCTGACGCCCGCAATTTCGGGCCTCATGTCCGGAATCATGGCTGCTTATGCCGCGTACGCCGCGGCGGAGATTGCCATCAAACTTGCATACAAATGCGAAAAAGGCGAAATGAATCTTGCAGCC
Organism: Succinivibrionaceae bacterium; assembly: GCA_045628385.1. Lineage (GTDB taxonomy): Bacteria > Pseudomonadota > Gammaproteobacteria > Enterobacterales > Succinivibrionaceae > JAZQPH01. The sequence goes on along the minus strand of JAZQPH010000117.1, from coordinate 658 downwards.
AAAAAAGAAGCCAAATCGTGCCACTACGTCGGTTCATTCTGCTCGCAGAAAATCGCGGGCGTGTGCGTTGAAAAAAAGGAAGGCTGGTGCTGCTATTCCTCCCCTCTTGCGCGCATCGCCGCAGAGCAGATAAATATTCAGCTCGGAAGAGATTACGGAAGTCCAAAAAATCCGTCCTGCCCCGGCGTGACGCTTGAACAATTTAAAAGCGTTGACTGGGCGGCTCTTGATTTAAGCGAATGGACGGGAATTTTGGCCGAAAATGACATGCTGACGACAGCCAAATCCGCAGGAGCGGATTTAGGCAGCGGCTCGGCCATAGAATATGCAAGAGAACAATCGGTCGAAAGAACGCAATCTCTTGCTGATGCGATGCGGGAATGACGCGATTGCGCATTCAGCCTGCAGATTAATCTTTCTTTGCGCTGAAGTATAAGGTCTAAAATCCAATTTGGGCCTTATTGTAATTCCATGGCATGAATGGCTCCAGAATCTTCTATTTTTCATCTGAAGAAATTTTTTTTATCATCCAGCATATCTTTGAACATGCCGATTTTCCTGAACAAAAATTCCATATATTCGCTCAGGCGCAGTCCGAACTTTTTGCACGTTTCGTGGAAGGAAGAAAGTATTGCCGCGGATTTCGCTCCTTTGACGG
>JAZQPH010000116.1:0-2399 GCA_045628385.1 Succinivibrionaceae bacterium | reverse complement strand
GCGCAGGCAAATCCATCGCAATTGACGCTCTCGGACTATGTCTGGGAGACAGAGCCGATCCCGGATGCGTCAGAACTGGCGAACAAAAAACTGAAATAAGCTGCACATTCAACATTGAAGGCAATGAGCAGGCTCTCGCCATTCTCGAGGAATCCGAAATCGAGCCGGAAGACGGCGAAGTAATCGTGCGCAGAGTCATCTCGACCGACGGCAAATCAAAAGCGTTTATCTGCGGCATCCAAGCAACGCTCGCGCAGCTCAAAAAACTCGGCGCGGCTCTTGTATCAGTGCGCGGGCAAAATTCTCACGGCGAATACGCAAAACCTGCAAAACGGCTCGATCTTCTCGATTCCTACGGAAATCTCATGGCTCGCAGAAAAGAACTCGGAGCTCTGGCATCGAGAGTGAACGAACTTTCAGAACGCGCCGAAATGTATGAAAAAAATCTTGAAGATCTGCGCGCAAAACGAGAACTTCTTCACTACCAGATGGACGAACTCAGAAAAGCGGATCCCAAAGACGGCGAATATAAAGAAATCGAGCAGGAATATGCCCGAGTCGCAAACATCGACGAGATCATGAATTCGTGCAACGATGCCGTAGGCTCACTCGACGGCGACGGAAGGTTCAGCGTCATAAGCGCAATAAGCTCTGCCGTGAGAAGCCTTTCTAAAGCAATCGAAGTCGATCCTTCCTTGCAAAACGCCATCGACATGCTGAACGAAGCCGAAATATCAGTCCAGGAAAGCTGCGGCGAAATCAGAGATTACATCGAAAATCTCGAATTCGATCCAGAAAGGGAAAAATACCTGGAAGCGAGAATATCCGCCTACGAAACTCTGTCAAGGAAATACCGCGTGCGCCCCGAGGAGCTCAAATCTTTCTATGACAAAGTCAGAGACGAATACGAAAGCGGCAAGGATCCCGAAAACGAACTGCCGAAAATCAAAAAGGAACTCGAAGAAGCTATCACCGATTACGGCATAAAAGCAGGAGAAATGTCCGTCGAAAGACGCGCGGCCGCTGAGAAACTTTCTGAGGAAATCGTTTCAAGAATCCGCGAGCTTGCCATGCCGAAAGCCGAATTCAGCGTTAAAGTCGAATTCAACGCTGAACTGTCGGCTTCGTCAAAAGGCAATGACGAAGTTGATTTTTTGGTCAGCATAAATCCTGGCCAGGCTCCCGGGCCGATGGAAGATGTGGCATCCGGCGGCGAACTTTCAAGAATATCCTTGGCCATCAGCGAAATCCTCGCAGCCAAGGCCAACGTTCCGACGCTTATTTTTGATGAAATCGACACGGGCATATCGGGACAGACAGCGAATGTTGTCGGCAGATTGCTAAAAAACATGGGCAAATCCTCCCAGCTCATCTGCGTCACACATCTTCCTCAGGTCGCGGCCAAGGCAGATGCCCAAATGGTCGTTGAAAAATGCCAAGATTCGTCATCGACAGAAACATCCATGACGCTCCTGGACGAAGCAGGCAGACAAAAAGAAATCGCAAGGCTGCTGAGCGGCGACGAAATTACAGAAAACGCTCTTGCAAGCGCTCTTGATCTGCTCGGACGCAAAGATTGAGCAAAACCTTATGAAAACAGCGCAAAAGCATACAGTGCGCCATGCACCGCCCCAGTTTTTGCGCAATGTCTTTGGTCATGCCATAATTGGCAGAAAAGTTTAAAATTCGGAAAAACAGTCTTTCGCCAAAACAATGGATGACTGTTTTAACCATGGGACAAGTAACCCAACGAATACAGCAAGATCCGGTAAAATCGAGTCATGAACAATATAGCGAAAACAATGGCATGCGCCGCAGTGTGCGCCGCGGCCGCCAACATTTCAGGATGCGTATACCGCATCGATGTCCCTCAGGGAAATTACATCGAACCTGAGCAAGTAGAAAAATTGCGCGTCCAAATGACCAAAGAACAGGTCAAATTTGTTCTCGGAACACCTATCACCATCGATCCTTTCCATAAAAACCGCTGGGACTATGTGTTCCGCATTCAGGAAGGCTGGAACGATGCTGAGCAAAAAGTTCTTTTTGTGACGTTCGAAGGCGATTATCTTGTCGACATCGGCGGCGACTATCCAAAACCGGCAGATTTCAATACTCCGCTTGAAGAATAGCACCATTCGAGCAATTCGAAATGTATATTCAGATAACAGTAGAAACTGAGGATAAATCATGAAAGAGGATTCAAAAGTCCTAGCATCTTAGCTGGATGCGGATAATAATCGCCGCACGTTTTCTAATGTGACTTAACTTATATCCCTAATTTTGAGAATGACTCATGAAGCCTAAATCGCGATTTAGGCTACAAGTTTTTAAAACTGCTATCAAATATCAGACATCTACCGATGTCTGTTCAACACAGACAGAATTGTGCCGCAGCA
>JAZQPH010000115.1:0-1926 GCA_045628385.1 Succinivibrionaceae bacterium | reverse complement strand
TGGCAAAGAGGGCCAAGGTGCCTAGGATCGTTCTTGCGAGGCTTCTGTTTTCGATGGACGTCGTGCCGAAGCCGCGCTTGCACATCGAGTAAATGCCCGTTGCGATGGTAATGATGCCGAGAACGGTTTGCGCAATCTTTGCGGGAACGGAAACGATAATCACCGAGCCTGCTATGACTGTCGTGAGCGCCACGGCAATCATGGCGACGCAAACGGTGCGATCCAGTGCAAACGGCCCTGCGCGCAGTTTTTTGGTTATTGCCCCGATGCCGAGAAATACGACTGCGACTTTATGGGTTCCAAGAGCCGTGGCAAAGGGCAGTCCGAGCAATATGAGCGCGGGAAACTGCACGAAGCCCGCGCCGCCTCCCGACATGCTGGCAAAAAAATTGGCAATGAAGGTTACGAGCGCGAGCAGCGCCTGACTGATGATTTCATCTGTCATTAGGATAGGCCCGATCGAATACGACTAATGTTTCATTAGAGCGGCAATAATGCCGCGGTCCATACCGAAATTATGCCACTCTTGACGAATTCCTAAAATAATTCGATACGGATCAGGGCTGAAGTGACAATCGGATTGGACAAGCATTGTCCGCAATTTGAAAATCTGCGCGTTGCGCTATGACATTCTATCCGGTAGCGTAATTGTCATGTTTTGCGCCGCAATGTCTGTTTAAAAAACATGTCTTAAGCGCAGCAGGATCCCAAGTGTCAGGAACAGACTATGCCGAAAAAATTATTAATCTGTCTTTGTCTGCTGTTTGCCGCCGGCTGTTCGGCAATGAACGAAAATACGGTTTCTTTCGGACCGTCGGTAATTCGTCCCTACGGCGTTACGGCTTCAATGGACAACCCTGATTTTTGGGGCGCTTCGGACGACGAAATGTTCAGAAAATCATCGGCAGATTTCATCTCTCAAAATGCCGATCTTTTGGCGGACGATCGATTGGAAGAACATGCGGCGCCGTTTAGAAAGCCAAGGCGCGGCGATTTGTTTGATGTAGCCGGCAAGAGATTGCCCGATTCTTATGCCGATGCCTTGTACGAGAACACGAAAGGAGAAAATTTCTTGCAACCTGCGTATGCCGTTGCCGTGCGTCCTGCTTCATTGAGAGTCCAGCCGTCTGATGTCATGGTTCTTTCTGAATCGGGGGATTACTGCGATGCCTTTCAGGTTGCCGCTCTTTCTTTGGGAGAGCCTTTGCGGCTTTTGGCAAAAAGCGCCGACGGCAGATTTTTTCTTGCCGTGTCGTCGTATGCGGCAGGATGGGTGCTTGCCGACAAAGTCGCGCTGACTGACGAACGGGATTGGCAGAAATTCCGCCGATCAGAACAGTTCATAGTCTCGCTTTCCGCGCTTACACCGCTGCGCGTCGAAGGGGCATATCCTCGAGATGACGACGAATACGTTCTTCTTACGCAGGGCACGCGGATTCTTCTTGACGAGGAATCTCCGCGCATCGTTAACGGCCGCATGGCTTTTAACGCCTACCGCGCTTTATTGCCTGAGCGCAGCGCTGAGGGCAAGTTGGTTCTTAAGAAGGTTTTGGTGCCGGTTTCGCAGGATTTTTCCGAAGGGTATCTGCCGCTTACAGCCAAGAACGCCGTTCGACTTGCCTACCGCGCCCTTGGACAGATATACGGCTGGGGCGGCTCGCACTTATCCAATGACTGTTCGGGCTATCTTCGCGGCATCTTCGCCGCGATGGGACTGTTCATTCCGAAAACTACAACGCATCAGGCAGTCATGCCGACAAATACCGTGAAAATTCCTGAAACCGCGGGCAGGGCGGAGCGTCTTGATATTTTAAGAAAGGCGCCGGCAGGATCTATTTTGTATTTTAAAGGACATGTGCTCATGCATCTTGGCGTCATCGGCGATACGGCATATGCCGTCCATGCATCAGGATCGTCGGCAGATGC
>JAZQPH010000114.1:0-3027 GCA_045628385.1 Succinivibrionaceae bacterium | reverse complement strand
CGGCGCACCCGTTATTCTTGCCGTGCTTGCGGATGCTTCATGGAGAAATCGCGTTTATGACGGAAGTCTGGCGCTCGGAAACATGATGCTTGCCGCTCACGCTCTCGGTCTTGGCACTTGCTGGATCCACCGGGCAAAACAGGAATTTGAGCAGGAAGAGTGGAAAGCATGGCTGCGTTCTTTGGGAGTAGAGCGCGAATATGAAGGAATAGGGCATCTTGCCCTTGGTGTATCCTGACGTCAATGAGCTTAAGGCGCCTGCAAGGAAGCCAAACAGACTGTTTTGGTGCTGATAGCGAAAGCAAGCCATTAATTTGATTCATCTTCGCATAGCCAAGATCTCAGCGGTCTTGGCTTTTTTAGTAGGCGAAGTCAGAGAAATTCGCGCAAGAGCATCAGCCTCCCCGCAAAGCTTTTGAACGCTTTTCTTTGCGTTCCCATGCCAAATCTTTGTGCGCTACCGAGAAATTTCAAAGTCATTCTTATTGAACATTCTTTGGCTCAAAACAACTGCGTAGCAATCTATATATCGCCTGTCGGCAATAAGGTCGGGAATTTAGGTTTGCAAGTACATAGAACCCGGTCAATCCGCAGCTTTTATTGCGTTCGTTAGTGGTTATAAAATTATGTTAAATATACTACTATATTAAAAATTATGTTTAATTCATGAGCTGATTGCTTGGTTGGAATCTTCTTTCGTAGTTTGAAAACAGGACTTAATGTCAAGTGACAATCAGCTTTTGAAACAATATGACTAAAACATGAACAAACCTAGTATAAAAACTAGGCAAACGAACAAAAAAATCAAGAAGCAGTCAAGAAAGCCATCTAAAAAGGATTATGTTAAATAGGTTTTTGTGGTACATTATTTGTCGTGATGAAGGCAATATCTGCAAATTTGTTTAAACAGGGAGCGATGCTCTCAAATATCTGCTTTAGAAGCTCATAAACTCTTAGATTCAAAATATCGGTCTAGTTGCAGAAGAGCACCGGGCAAAACAGCTGAGATGCTTTGCTTTTCAGACATATTTGCAGAACTTCCTTCACAGCAGAACGCCATCTCGGCAGGTTTAAACAACCGGATTTTGGCAAGGAACAGGACTGAGGCGCTGTTATGCGTCTCCTATAAGAGGAAATTTCATGAGCGTTGAATCTTTTGATATTTACAGCAAACCGCTAGATTATTTTCAGAATAATTATCTGCGCGTTGTTAAAGAATGCTTGGGTCATTTTGAGCACTTGAATAATCCGAAGTTGACGGAGAAATATTATTTTCAAGAAGAAAATTCAAAGTTGCAGCAAACCTACACGGGTCTGTCAGTAAAAATAATCTTGTCTTTCCTCACTGAGTATATGCAGTACATGCTTAGCGAAGATGGCGGATATGACTATGACTATGATGAATACGAGTTTATGCCGTTGGTGATTAAAGACGGGCAAATCAAAACCTTTTTTTTGTACAGATACATGGAAAAACTGCGCCTCGTGAGAAAACTAGTTCCTACCGGTTTTGATGTCGACTACTGTCTCTTAAATGCCAAACAACTTAAATATTTAGATATTTCAAATGTGCAGTTTATGGTAGATCCCGCAAAGGATAAAGAGTTTAAGGAGAAAGTCCGAAACCGCAATTTGAGAACGTATGAAACAGAGACAAGGTCCGATTTTGGCATGCAAGATGCCGACTCAAACTCAGAATATGGCTATAACACTTTTGATTGGGGCGACAGGGAGAATTTAGGGCTGATTCGTTCCTACGTTAAAGCATTTGAGGCGATGCATAACGATCTGGATAGCGAACGCATGGATGAAGCCGAAACCGAAGACTACAGGCTTGTCCGACAAGCGCAAAACATTGGGGTAATGCCTTGGGAACTTTTGCCGCTCAAAGATGAATATCGGAACAAGCCTTTTGAAGAATGGGATTTTAAGCCGATATTTCCTGTTGTGGACTATGACTTTGGTTCGTATGGATATTTTCAGTTTAAGAGTTATGGATCCAGAGACGACCAAATGCTGGCAGAACAAGAATTAGCCAGGGTTTTGCGGTTGAAAGATCCTTTAAGTCAACTTTACGATATTTACACACCGAGCGACAAACCTTATGTCAACGAGCTGCTGAATGCTATGAAAGCAGGCAGAAAGCAGCTGGACGAGAAAGACTTTCAAGAATTTTTTGAGCCTCTGAAATACGACCGTGCCAGCCGTCTTGCGGTATTGTCAGAACTGCGAGGAGAGGTAGAAAATTCCGAGGAAATCAAGAAGTATGAGCAAGCCGCAAGACTAAAAGAGAGCGGCGGATATTATGATTTGCCCGATTTAGACGAGATTGATTTTGCTATATATGACATACAATGCGAAATAATGGGTGAATATATTGATTTTCTTGACGACGATGCACCCGCGCTTTCCGAGTATGATGAATTATACGGATGCACGCTTGATGACGATGAATTTTATGAATTCGCAAAAAACAAATTCTTCTGGGAAGTAAAGTCTTTTGATCCCAGTTACATAACCGACTGGAACAGGAAGCACGTATATCCTAAGATTCTGCAGGAGTAGCCTTTGCGAAGACGCGAATTTGAAGTTTTGTATCAAGATGGAGGTTCTTTTGGTACTTTTATGATTCTTCCAAATTCGCGTAAAGTCTGCCAAAAGCAGGACAGCTCGCGTGCGGCAACCTATGCTGTTAAAGATTCAGAACGGACAAATGCGCTGATATGAGGATCGTTGAAGCGCATTCTGGCCCGTCATTCCTTAACAATTTTCCAGCCATCGCCAATGAGATCGTACTCGTCGCTTTGATCGATCGTCGTTTCGAGCAGTGCTCCGATTTTTGGAAGTTGCAGATTCTCCTGCTCTGGATCGTATGGAATGAGCACGTTGCCGTCGATTTCAGGCGAATCAAATTTGGAACGGCATACGAGCAGGGCATTTTCTTCGTCGATTTCGTCAAGCAGGCACTGTTGCGTCGTGTCTACTTTTTCGGCAAGTCTCGAAGCTGAAATTTCCATTTGGACTTTC
>JAZQPH010000113.1:0-5602 GCA_045628385.1 Succinivibrionaceae bacterium | reverse complement strand
GGGATTTGATGTCGCTCTTGTTAGCCCCTATTTTCGAGCGCTCGAGACGCTCGATGCGGTAATTGCCGAAATTCCGAGCGCCGAAACTCAAGTGACCGATGAACTGGTGCCTGATGCTTCCCCTAATGTGGGAGACTACCTTGCCTATCTTGACTCAGTAGGAAACATCGTTCTCGCGGTAACCCATTTGCCGCTGATTTCGCACGTGGCGGAATATCTTTCCCCTGGATTTTCAATGGGATTTGCTCCTTCAGATTTCTGCGTTCTTGAGCGCGAAGAAGGAAAAATAAATTTTAAATGCGTTTATTCGTCTTTCGGACATAGCTGAAAACTATGTTCGCAATCCAAAATATCGCATTGCGGAAGTTTTGTTTGTTTATGAAGAAATGCAGAGCCAGAATCGGAAATTTTGTATTGATGAAAAAAGTTCGTCATCTTTGTGATTTGATACCCAATTCTGACGGCAAAAAAGTCTTTTTTTGTTGTATTTCTATGAACTTATAGCATAACTACATAAGCAAGATGTTTTAGTAGGAGTCCGCATGCGCATATTCAAAATGTATTCGCCCAAAAAGATTGCGAAACACGTGATGCTGTTTTTTAAGGGACACCTCTATATCAAGGGCCGCGGCGGCTATACTTTCGATCACGGAAAACTTCTCTTGCCTGACGGCGCCGACGAGCGCCATGCGTTGACCGTAAGCGAGGTCAATTCTGCTATTGCCGAGCTCGCAGCGAGTTCTTAATCTTATTCTCTGCATGCCGATTTGGTATACTCATAGCGCATTCTGGACGAAGCCGGAGTGCGCTCGTTTTTTTGTCGCTGAGGGGATATTTCATTGGAGAACATTTTTGAAACCGACATTGAGCGCGAACTCATTGAAGAAATGAAAACTCTCGGCGACGTCAACAGATATCTTGTCTCGCTGTTCGAACTTTCGGACGTGTATTTTGGGCACGGCGCCGATAATTCGTTTCAGGAAGCTCAGCAGCTTCTTGCGCCGACGCTCGGTCTTGAATTTGAAGAACTGTCTTTGTTTGCAGGATCGGCTCTGTCTCTTCGCGAACGCAAAAAAATTGCGGAGCTGGCATCCAAAAGAATCCGCGAGAAAATGCCTGTGCCGTATCTTACGGGCGTTTCGTATTTCGCGGGGATGAAATTTGCCGTAAACAAAAATGTTTTGATTCCGCGTTCGCCTATCGCAGAACTTATCGAATCTGATTTTGCCGGCTATCTTCCTGAATCGGCTGATGCAGTAGAGATTCTTGACATGTGCACGGGATCGGGATGCATCGCGATAGCGGCCGCGAGCCGTCTTGCTGACAGAGTAGTTGCTGTAGATGCGGTTGATATATCCCAGGATGCACTGGAAGTTTGCTTTCAGAACGTTGCAGCCCACAATCTCGAACAGGTTGTATATCCGATAATGTCGGATCTTTTTGAGAATCTGGGAAACGCCGTCTACGATCTCATTATTGCCAATCCGCCGTATGTTGATGAAAGCGACCTTGCTGGAATGCCTGAAGAATATTCGCACGAGCCTTCCTTGGCTCTCGGTTCGGGAGCAGACGGACTGGATTTGACCAGGAAGATTCTTTCGGAAGCTTCTGCGCATCTTAAGCCCGGAGCTTACCTCATCTGCGAGGTCGGAAACAGCATGTATGCGCTTATCGAGCAGTATCCCGACGTTCCTTTTGAATGGATTGAGTTCAAAAACGGAGGCATGGGCGTTTTTGCCATTTCCAAAGAAGATCTCGACAAGAGCGGATTTTGATTTAACAAGGCGCTTTGAGGCCGCCTAACAGACACGGAGCCAACAATGGCAGGAAATACATTCGGACAGTCTTTTGCAGTCACAACATGCGGCGAAAGCCACGGCATAGCGCTTGTCGCAATCGTGGACGGATGCCCTGCGGGCATGGAACTTACGGAAGCGGATCTGCAGCCCGACCTTGACCGCCGCAAGCCAGGACGCAATCAGTTCACCACGCCGCGCAAGGAATCAGACGAAGTAAAAATTATTTCCGGCGTTTTTGAGGGCAAGACCACCGGAACGTCAATCGGCCTGCTCATCCAGAACGAGAATCAGCGTTCTCAGGATTATTCCGACATCATGGACAAGTTCCGCCCGGGACACGCCGATTTCACCTATTATAAGAAGTACGGACTCCGCGATTATCGCGGAGGCGGCAGATCTTCGGCACGCGAGACCGCTTCTAGAGTCGCTGCCGGCGCTATCGCCAAGAAATATCTTAAAGAAGTTTTCGGTATTGAAATTCATGCAGCCGTTACCGCGATTGGCAGCGTTCGCGCCGAGAAATTGGATTTCTCCGCAAGCGAGAACAACGCATTTTTCTTTGCAGACGCCGACAAAGTAGCGGATGTGGAAGAACTGATGCGCGGTCTTAAAAAAGAAGGCGATTCGATCGGTGCGGAAGTAACTGTCGTAGCATGGGGCATGCCTGTCGGCCTCGGTGAACCGGTATTTGGCCGTCTTGACGCAGACGTTGCTTCGGCTCTTATGGGAATCAATGCCGTAAAGGGCGTAGAATTCGGCGATGGCTTTGCCGTAGTCGGACAAAAAGGCTCAGAACACAGAGATCTCATTTATCCTGACGGATTTGCCTCAAACCGTGACGGCGGCGTTCTTGGCGGTATTTCGAACGGACAGGATCTTGTTGCGCGCATCGCTTTAAAACCTACTTCGAGCGTTCTTGTTCCTGGTGACACGATAAACACTGCTGGAGAACCTTGCCAGATTGTGACCCATGGCAGACACGATCCTTGCGTAGGCATCCGCGCCGTGCCGGTTGCTGAGGCGATGCTGGCCATCACACTGATGGATCACGTTATGCGCGACAGGGCTCAGCTCGGCACGTCATGTCTGCGAACTTTTTAGACATTTAACCTCGATACGATGACGTATCTTACAAAATCATGAAGTCAAAAATGCCGAAATCGAGCGTTTCGGCATTTTGTTCATAATCTTAGCCTTATAAAATGCTTAGGCATGATCCGAAATCACGGTGCCTATAAAGAATTTTACGCATTGTCATTTCATGAATGCGTCAAATTTTATCAATGGCCAGGACACAAATCTGTTTATAGTTTGCATGCATTTCGATGACAAGGTTTTATTTGGTCATTGCCTATTTATTCTATATCGAACATTATTTATATTTGCTCGTATTCAAAGAGTAATACACACAAAAAAGGATGAAAATTAGATGATTACGAGCAAATAATTGTCGATTATTGGATTTGGAAAATCATTGATTATTCTGTTCGTTAATATTTGTTTTTGTTGCGCATTTTTGAAAAATTTTGAATACTTTATTTAAAGCGGTGTCAATACGATCATCAAAATCTTCCTCGTCAATAATACCATCTTCTAGTTGCCTGCAAGCGTGAAATAGTCTTTTAATAAAATTGTTAATAATAACGTTATCAGGAATCAAATTTCCAGATTCTTCTTTCGTGTAATTAATAACAGATTCTGTTTCATCAAATTGAGGAAAATATAAAAGGTTATGGTTTACATTATCATAATTCAGATTAATACTAGTATCTAAACGTCCTTCAATAATACCTAATTGATTTCTTTGTTTTAAATTTGTTGCGATTTTATATAGTTCTTTTGAATCAAGATTGTGGGGTTTCAACATTTTTACTGAATGTTCGGTGAGATTAATTTTGCAATTTTTGAACAGTATTGCAAGAAATTCGCAGATTTCAAAGTTTGATCGAACTTTTCTTCCGCAGAGATAATCAAGTGAAACTTCAAAATAATCTGCAATTTTCAAAATTTGTTCGAGAGTAAAAAATTTTGTGTTTTCGCCTATTTTTAAGCATTTATAAACATCTTCTTCATTCATTCCTATAATCGATGCTAAATCATTGTTGTCGAAGCTATTTAGAGAAATTTCGAAAAATGTAGGCAATGTAGGCAATAACTGTCCTTTAACCGACGATCCTTTGATTTGATGACAACATGCAGTATTATCCATCAATTTTTTAATGTTGGCTTTAATTTTGGATTCAATTAGCAATTTGTCTCTACTGTCATGCGTGCAGTTAATGCCGAGCAATTCATCTGTGGAGACGCCAAAATACTTAGAAAGATTGCATATCTGCTCAATGCTAAAGTTCCTGTTTTCATCATTTATACATTTGGAAAAATTTGGCTGCTTCATGCCAATTTTTTCTGCAATCTCGGTTGTAGTTTTGCCCGATTTGCTGACCAATTTCTTGATCATTTCTTTGAGATGTTTGGTATAAATGTTTGACTCTAAATTATTATTTATCATAAGTTCCCCCATATTCCTTAATGGAATAAACAATTCCTATATATTCCTTTACTTTCCAAAACGGAAACAATTATACTCTATCAAGAGATATGCGTTGATGGCAAACATGTTTAGAAATGACTGAATGTGTTCCATAAAGAAAGCAATTTGATCTATCAAAAGTTTTCGTAACGAAATTGTCAACGCATTGAGGTGTATGAGGTAAGTATACGAACCTCTTGTTTTTGAATCCTGTAATAAAAGGCGGAGAAAATGTCTATTTCAAAAATAAAATCAATGATTACAAACGTTGAGTTGCCATTATTTACCAAATCAATTGCTGATATGTGCAACGATGATTATTGCAATGGCAATATAAACATCTGTTTGGATGATTCTGATAAACCAAATTTGCGTTCAAATATTTGGAAGGCTCAGTCCATTATTCTCTTTAGAGGAAATATTAATCAAGTTTTTGAATTAATAAAATCCTCTGTTACTGATGATAAGCATTACAAAATATGCGTAAAGATTTACGATAATGAAAGTTTAGATATATCTAAACTTGCAGACTTAACGGAATCAATTTCTCAAAAATATCCAAACTCTGAAGTCATAAATGCTATATCTTTTGATTTAGGAAATTAGGATGTTATATTCCTGGCTTACACAGACAATAATAATCGTACTGATCAGAACAATACGAGTAGTGTTTAATTGTTTGTCCATTAACTATAGCTATCGTTAATAAGTAAATCATTTGGTGCTCATTAATGATCACCAAATGATTGAAAATATCTTCAATATTAGGAGGCATGGATGCTTAGGTTCAAGTTATTTGGTTCTGCTAAAAGCAACAATGATGAAATGAATCCAATATTAAATTCAAGCAATGATATTACGGAAGATTTATTGCTTAGGATTATTGATAATCGTCTTGATTCTTTAACCATTAACTATGAATTTACGAGAAGAAGGGAGGAAAATATAGAGACATTCCTAAATTGGAAACATGACCAACTCCGAACGAATCCTTTTTGGGCTGCAAATCAGAAAAAAACGCTCAAGCGCTTAAAATTCAAAATTATCCTTGGAAAGAATGTTCATTCACTTGCGCATGCTTTTAGTCATATGAACAAACTGAAATCTGTGAATTTGAATGTATCTTCGAATATTACAGATATGCACGCCATGTTCCGTGATGCAAGAGCTTTTGATCAGGCTATTGATCACTGGGACACCTCCAATGTGACTGACATGAGCGAAATGTTCCAAGATGCGGAATCGTTCAACAGTTGGATTGGTAGCTGGGATA
>JAZQPH010000112.1:0-4726 GCA_045628385.1 Succinivibrionaceae bacterium | reverse complement strand
TGGCTCACAGAACGACATGGCTACGATCCGACTTGGTTCTAAGCCTGAATTGCTGAAATCTTGAAATAATGCCGGCACGCCGGCATTATTTTTGACAACTAAATTAGCAAACTCAGAGTACACATCACCTGAAAATTCATGAATCTATGCTTATCCGGCAATAGATTATTCAAGAAAATCCTCAATTATGCAGGTATGCTTTTTGTTGTCAGCATCCTTATCGTAATTGATGCCGACCAAAAGGATTTTCCCCGCATATGCTTTCAATGCGCCGGCGTAGCGTTTTTCTTTGATTTGCTTAATTGCAGATTCTGCAGATTTGTCATATTTAAGCTCAACAACCATTGCCGGGCGAGAACCGGCAGTCACTCTCGGAATAAATGCAAAATCAGCAAAGCCTTTGCCTGACGGAAATTCCCTTACGATGTTGTAGTAAGACGTGGCCGTAAAATAAGCCATGGTTAGAACGCAAGCAAGCGAGTTTTCGTCATTGTACTTTAATGCCGAAGAATATGCGTCATGGGCCAGTTCAAGAAGTTCAGCTACTTTTTCTGAATCCTTGGCAATCGTTGCCTTTAATAAGGCGTTGCATGCGGAAACAGATTTGGCAATCTCAGCCCAGCACCCTTTTTGCAATGCAGCTTGATAAGCTTTTTTGACTTCATAATTGGGAATGTATGCGAGCTCTTCTTCACCTGCTTTTTCGTAAGCAAGATAACCAAGATGCAATAATGCGGCCAGAGCTTCGTCTTTTGAGGAAATCGCATTTAAATCGTTTGAAAAACTTTCGGTATTTACTGTGACTTTATTGCCCGAAAGCATGTTCACGACATCATCTTTTAATCCGTCGAAATTCAAGGTTATATAGTTGTTTATTGACTCAAAAGCAGAAGTGTTTTTCCAATAAGAATCATAGGAATGTTTGCGTATCGCAGTAACTACAGAATTAGGATTGGACACGTGGATATCATCTATGAGGTAGCCGTCATACCAGTTTTTCATGCACTCATAGTCCATAGCATATTCTTTGCAAAGCTCTTTGACTTCGTACTCGGTAAATCCAAAATATTCGGATATCGGACGAGAATTTAGCATGGTAAATTCTTCAAAGTTATTTAATGCAGATTCATCTTCGAATTTTTTTATCGTAAGAATGCCTGTAATATAACCCAAGGCCAAAAATGTTTTGATTCTTTTGAATTAAACAATTCATGGAGGAATTGCAAATATTCGTGAACTAATCCTTGATCATCGCTGTTTCTTATTATGCAGTCCCATTCATCTATGATGATTACGAACGGTATCTTCGTTTTGTCATATGCTTGCCGCAATGTCAAAGCTACATTTGATTTATATAATATTGTGTCTTTGTAATCTATTTTTAATTCTTCATAGAGATTTTCTCTAATTTTTTCAACAAGATTAGTTTTATATGAATCCCAAAAGGTAGATATATCAATATGAATTACATTATATTTATTCAAATGCTTTTGATATTCTGGATCCTGAGATATCTTTGTACCTTCAAAGATTTTTGACGAATCGCATCCTCTGCTGTAATAAGCTTCTATCATATCGGCAGCATGCGATTTGCCAAATCTTCTGGCATGGCTAAGGGCAAAGCATCGGTTAGAAGATCGTAATCTGTCATTTAGGAATGCTATTAATCCTGTTTTGTCGACATAAATTTTGTCATTGCGATCGCATTCGAAATTATCATTGCCAGGATTAAATAAATTTCCCATTAATTCAAACTCCCAAATACAGGTTATCTAAAATAGCATCGCATATTCTTAATATGAAATCAGTTTTTCATGATAAATGGAGGCTGAAAATATAAAACATCAGCCACCATTGATGTATCGATATAATTCTTTCTGTTGATTGATCAAAAATCAACAGAAAGCTTAGATCTCGTATTACTCATTATCGTTTATAGACAAAATTGACTCGCGCGGTCAGTTTTATGACCACGTCGTAAGGAATAGTTCCAGCTTTCTTCGCCAAATACTCGACAGGAAGCCCCTCACCCCAAAGCGTTACCTCATCCCCGACTCTTTCTTGAGATTTCGGTCCCAAATCGACAAACATCATGTCCATGCATACATGTCCTGCCGTTCCGACGACTCTTCCGTTCACCAAAACGCTCGTTCCGTTGGGAATCTGCCGAGGATAACCGTCGCCATAACCCATGGCGACAATTCCTATAACCGTATCCCTCTCGGCTTCAAAATAACATCCGTAACCTACTTTGTCTCCCTTCTTGACCGATCTAAGAGCAATGATGTTGCTTTTTAATGTCATTACTGGCTTCAGTCCCAGATCTTCGCCCGTTTTGTCTTCATACGGAGACACACCGTACAAAATGATGCCGGGGCGGACCCACTCGGTTCTTGACTCCGGCCAAGAAAAGATCCCTGCGGAATTGGCCAGCGCCGTAGGCCCTGGATGACGGGATGCAAAATCCATGAAAGTCCTGATCTGAGATTCTGTGTAGTCATTTTTAGCCGGCTCGTCGGCCACGCACAGGTGGGAAATTATCCCTATCGGTTTGGCTATGTTCGAACATCTTTCCATGCGTTCGAAAAAGCTGTCGGCATGTTCGGGAGTTATGCCGAGTCTGTGCATGCCGGTGTCAAGTTTGAACCAGCACTGGATCGGCTGATACGGCTTTGCTCTTTCAAGCTGCGCCAGCTGCTCTTCGCAATGAACGGCAACCTGCAGATTGTTTGCGGCAAGCACAGGAATGTCTGCTTCGTTGAAAAAACCTTCGAGAAGGACTATCGGTTTGACGATGCCGCAGCTTCTGAGCGTCAAAGCTTCCTCGATTCTGGCAACGGCGTATGCATCGGCATCAGATAATGCCTTTGCAACTTCCACAAGACCATGACCGTAGGCATTTGCCTTTACCACGGCGATAAATTTCGAACCAGGAGCCTTTGCCCTGATGACAGAAAAATTATGGCGAAGAGCCGATAAATCGATAATCGCTCTGACGGATTGCATATTCCCTCCATCGTCCGATGCGCAGCTTACGCTTTAATTTAATTTGATTTAAGTTACTTTACGCAGACGCGCCGTCTTGTTTTGGCTCGCTGTCATAACCATACTGAATGTTGGAAAATTTGCAGAATTGCGCTTCAAACAGCACTTTGCACGTTCCGATAGGACCGTTTCTCTGCTTTCCTATGATGATCTCGGCAAGTCCCTTGTCTTGGCTTTCCTTGTGATAGTACTCGTCGCGGTAGATAAACAAAATTGCGTCCGCGTCTTGTTCGATAGCGCCTGATTCGCGCAAATCGGAGTTCATCGGACGTTTGTCGGGACGTTTTTCGACATCGCGCGACAGCTGAGACAGCGCAATGACAGGAACGTCAAGATCTCTTGCAAGAGCCTTGAGGCTTTTTGACAATTCGGCAACTTCCTGCTGTTTGTCATTTTTATATCCAGGCACCGTCATTATCTGGAGATAGTCGACCAAAATAACTCCGAGTCCGCCGTGTTCTTTATGAATTTTGGCAGCTCTTGATCTAAGCTCAAAAGGAGTAAGTCCTGACTGATCGTCTATATACAGATAATCGCCTCTTTCCTTCAGAATATGCATCGCGCTTCCGAGCTGTTTTATCGCTTCAGGAGTTCTGACCATGCCTGTGTTAATTTTTTCAAATTCCACTCGGCTCAGCGTGCTCAGCATTCTAAGCACCAACTGCCAAGAAGGCATTTCAAGAGAGAACACGATCGACGGTTTGTCGCAATGGGCCATGGCATGCTGCATGATATTCATGCCCAAGGTACTCTTGCCCATGGCAGGCCTCGCAGCCAGAATTATCAGCTCTCCGCCATGGAGACCTTTCATCATATCGTCAAGTTTCGTAAAACCTGTCGCAACGCCAGTAGGACCGCCGTTTGATTTGGCATTTTCTTGAATGCGGCTGACAGCTTCAGACAGAAGTTCGCGAACGGATATAGGCCCTGACGCTTTCTGTTTGCCGCGATCTTCGTTGATGGAGAACAGATTCTGCTGAAACTGTTCCAGCATCTCTTCGCCGCTGACGCCGTCGCTTCGCATTAGGCTGTTCAAGACATTGCGGCAATTCGCTGCAATTTCTCTTTTGACGGATTTGTCGCGCACGGCGCCAATGTAGGAGTCGAGCGCGCTTGTCGACATTCCTACATTCAATATTTCAAGAAGATATGCCTCGCCGCCAGCTTTGTCGAGTTCGTTATGATCTTTTAATTCTGAATTGAGCGTAAGATTATCGATATGTTTGCCCGCATGTAGCATGCGAGAGCAAGCATTAAAAATTATTCTGTGCCTGACAGATCCAAAATCGTTTTCCTTCATTGTAGAAACGACTTTGGAAGCTGCGTCCGGATCCATCATCATGGAACCCAGCACCGCCTGTTCCGAAAGGTCGTCCCTTAAAGGATCTCTTTCCGCAGCCTGACGGGGCTGACCGCTTGGATAGCTTGTAAGATCAATTTTTCCGCTATCGTTTTCCACTGTTGTCTCCTCCGACATGCGTATCAGCATATTTTAAGCGATCGACGCATGCATTACACAAGCAGAGCAACCAAGATGAAACTCAAGACTAAATAGCAAATAAACTTAGAAATATTTGGAATGGAATCTTAGAGAAGTTAGATGGCGCACCCGAAGGGATTCGAACCCCTGACCATTCGGTTCGTAGCCGAGTACTCTATCCAGCTGAGCTACGGGTGCGCA
>JAZQPH010000111.1:0-2245 GCA_045628385.1 Succinivibrionaceae bacterium | reverse complement strand
ATCGGCTTTAAACGTAATATTTTTAAATATCAACGCAACATCTTCAACTTGTATGACAGTGCCCTCATCGACGATATGTTCATCGACCAAGGACGATAAATCAAATTTGCAGCGATAGTGGTTGTACCCGCTCTCTTCTGAAACGACAGTGCAAGAAGTAATATTTTCTACATCTACATCTGCATAAGAAAATACATCAATGTCGGCTCTACGCGCGCATTCAGGGTCTTTGCTGCAATTTTTCGCAATGTCTATTGCCACTGCGGCGTCAGGCACGCCAAATCCAAATTTATTATTGAATTTGTATCCCGCGGCGTTTGTTATCCAGCCGTCATGATTTTGGACCTTATGCGAACCGAGCGTGGTGGAGACGATTTTGTCTTCGTACATCTTCGGCAAATCTCGATCCTGAGTTGATTTTATTAAAATGTACTTCGTCTGAAGCGTGGATAATTCTGGGTCGACGCTTTTGATCAATGCCGCCAATCCGGATAACTCAGGGGCGGCTGATGACGTTCCGTTCATATTGCTCGAGTACTTGCAAGAATCAAAAACGGAATTGTCGCTGGTTAGACTTTGATCATAACCGATTTGGCAGCCCGTACGGTCGGTCGTGACTATATAAGGATTGTCGCCGCCGTAAGCGCTGAGCAGTAAATTTGAACCTGTCGATCCATATTTCGTATGTCCGCCCGCAGCATTCATCGCTCCGGCGGTAATAACAAACGGACTTGCAAAATATGCATTTTTAAAGTTCTCGAAGCAATCGACCGTGCCTGAGGAACGATTTGCATTCTTGCATTCGTCGTCAGGTTTTGGAATTGATTCAGGATGAGAGTCGCCAGAGTATTCGTTACCCAGGGATCTGACTATAACTACTTTTCTTTGCGACAGGGTTTCGATTTGCAAGACATCGGTTTCGTCTGGCTCTGCGATGTACGCACCGTTAGCGGCGCCGTAACTTTGGTTGACTACGTGTACGGTATCCAAAGCAATAATCTTATCTAGGAAAAATTTTTCGTTTTGTATCCGTTTTTTTAAATTTGTAGGATGCAAATAATTGTATCCGACAAGTTTGGCATCAAAAGCGACACCTCGGCCGCCTAAATCGTTTTTGCTTGCCGCGATGATTCCGGAGACAGCCGTGCCATGACTATGTTCATTCAGCGAACTGTCGTTTGAATCGAAAGATGGATCTGATGTGCCGGTAACCACGTTGTATGACAAACCAGGGATGACATTCGGACTCAAGTCTTCGTGACCTATTTCCATGTCTTCATCTATTACCGCAACTACGATGTTTTTGCCCGTATATCCTTGAACCCAGGCAGGCATGACATTCAAATCGACGCCGGCCGTGATGTTGTCGGTTTTTTCAAAACCATACGGAAGCCATACTGTTTTCGCTATATTTCGGTTGTGCCATTGCGCCCAAGCAAGAGGATCGGTGAAGAAATTAACAGTGACGCTTTTATAAGTGCCGTTTTTATCGATGTATTTGATTTCATCAATATCATCTGCAATTTTTAAACCGGGATAAGTAATTTTGTTGTCTGCATTGAGCAACAAAGAGCCATTGAATTTGCTGACGTAAGTTTCAAGATACTCAGGATTTATCGAATACTTGAAAGTATTGTTTCCAAGACTCGTAATAGTGCCGTATTTGGTGCCAGGCTTTATTTTGGAAGCGTTGCTTAACGTAAACTCGGTTTCTATGACATTTTCCGATAATTCGATCTTATCGGTGACAGACGCAAAATCAGCAGCCTCGTAATCTTTTCCCGAATCGTCAAAATCTTCAAGAGATGCGGACTCTGGATCGGGGCGTGGCGTTGGATCTGGGGTCGGAGTAGGAGTTGGATCTGGGGTCGGAGTAGGATCTGAACTGCCGCTTCCACCCCCGCCGCAACCAAACAAAGTTGCAGAAATCAATAATGCTAACAATTTAGCGGCAAAACGTTTTTGACTTTTCATGGCATCTCCGACACAAAAATAATAGTCAATGCGGCGTGTGTTCCTACAAGTTTTGGCAAACACAACTCATTGTCAAGCAATGATAAAACAATCCATTTGTATTTTTTGCGCCATCAATTGCAAAATTACTTTACAGAAAAACTACATATCAAAACATCAGCTCTCAATTCTTGCATGCATGCGCAATCGCGCGTAGCCATCCCGACCCCCAGGTTCTGGTCAATACAGGCTTGCTCGATATAACCTGCGTGCAGGATAGTCCTCATTCCTC
>JAZQPH010000110.1:0-4854 GCA_045628385.1 Succinivibrionaceae bacterium | reverse complement strand
GACATGGCTACGATCCGACTTCGCACGTGTATTCATGCAAGGGCCATATACGGCGGGCAGAACTATTTGCCGGCTCGCGTTCAAAAGTTCGTCGAAAACGGCAGCATTGTGCTTAACATTACTCCGTCTGCCGTGAATAATTATGACGACAGCGGATGCGAAATGTTGTATTTTCAGGCGCGTTTCGAAGGGCATATCGAGGATGTGGCAATTCCTTATGGCGCGATAGAAACGATATTTTCGCCTGATATGGAACTTGCCATGCCGCTCATGCGCGAGCCTTACTACGTCGAAGACGAAAAGATCTTCGAGCAGGAAGCAGAGAAACAGGCAAAGGCCAAATCAAGAATTCGCCGCGTTTCGGACAAACCTGAATCGACTAAATCCAAAAAGGCGAGACAATTGCGAAACAGCGTCCTGCAGATAGTCAAAAAAGAAGACGATTGATAAAAAGAATGCCGCATTGCGGCATTCCTTTTTATTGGCGGATGCGAATACGGCCTCTGCATCCGCAGAATATCCCTGCAGACACGATTACGGAAGAATTTCGATTGGAGTTCCTTCAGATACCCGCTCGAAAAATTCTTTCATGTCGGCATTGAGCAGGGCGATGCATCCGTTGGTCCAATTCTGCGGCTGTACGAATTTGTCTGCGTTAACCTCTCCGTCGCTGTCTTCGTCGCTTTGAAAACCCAAGTGGTTGGGCTGGCCGTGCACGGCTATGAGTCCGCCTGGATCGACTCCGAGTTCTCGTGCGCGCTTTCTGTCCTCGGCATTTGGATAAGAAATGTGGAACGAGAGATAGTAGCTTGCAGACGGTCCTTTGCGATCAAGGATGTATGTTCCTTCCGGAGTTCTGTTGTCTCCGCGCCTTTGCTTGTGCCCTTTGGGGTTGGTTCCCAAGGCTATGACAAACTTGCGGACAGTTTTTCCGTTGCTGATGAGTTCCATGACGTGAGCGGCTTTGCGCACCCTGACGCGATCGACTTTTGGACCGTAGTGGGCAGATGCCACATGCTCGTTGATCCTCGGTTTCATCAAAGGATCGTCAAAAATCTTGCTGCCGGACGAACGCTGTTCAGCGATATTCGAGTTGCCGGACGGCGTTTTTCTTTCGACGGTCCGGCTTGCGGCGACGCTTTGCTTTGCGGAATTGGGAAATTGTCTGGACTGGGCCGATGCCATATAGCATCTCGTGACCTTGGGGCCTTTTTTTGAAGCTTCTTCGGCAAGGCGCTTCGCTTCCTCTTGTTTTTTGACTTTTATTGCCAGAATTTCGTCATAGGCTTTCTTCTCGGCGGCTTTTGGATCGAGTCCCGAAGAAACATACCGTTTCGTCAGCGATTTTCTCAGTTCGACGAGTTCTTTGTTTTCGGCGATCAGTCTGGCCTTTTGGGCTTCTGGGGATTCTGCCTTCATTAATGCAGAATCCTGGGCGCTGCCTGTTTCGCAGATTACGCCAGACCATGCCGTATTTGGCAGCGCCGCAATCATCGCCATCGCGGCCGCGGCAAAGAAATTCTTGAGAACCATGAATGTCTCCTCTTTGGGTGCGCCATTGTAACGCCAAACGGAAAATCTTTTTATCAGATCCTCGATGCTGACAAAGTTGGTTCTTTGGCGGGACAGGGAGAAGGCCAAAAGCTCTATAGCCGCACGCGGTCACAGATTGCGCATGTTCCCATAGTTAGATAATGCGCAAATCTTTTCTATAAGCGATAATCAAATCTATTGTTTGAAACCCAACTTTCCCGACGGTGAGATAAAGATGCATAAAATTTCGAAAGCGGCAGCTGCCGTATCAATGGCTATTACCTTGGCCTTTGGCGCGGTTTCCGGAGCCAACGCAGCCAGCTCTTATGAATTTTCCAAGCCTATATTCGTGCATGTTGACGGTAAAAAGGTTGATTCGGCGCAGTTCGGCAAATCAAAAGATTTTGGCTACATGTTCGAAGCTTCTGTCGAACTTAGCAAGGGCGAGCATACTCTGGTTCTTGCCGATGCGGGAAAAACTTGCGGAACCACTTTTGTCGCCGACACTCCTGACGGAAAAGTTTTGTTCGGCAAGACCACCAAAGCTACTGCCTGCGGTGGCAAAAAAACATTCAAAATCAAGATTATGCTTCCTGGCTTGTACAACATCAGCCTGAACATGTTTAACACGGAAGTTCCGACAATCAAGGTTCTTCGCGCAACTACTGGTCCTGTCGCGGTAAAGAGAGTTCCGCCTAAGGTCAAATGTCTTACTTATAAGGGCGGTCCTGTAACCGTCAAGGTCGAAGGCACATGGCCAAATGGTACTCTTTTGCGCGATGCCTACACGGGCAAGACCGCGCAGGTAAAGGGCGGAAAAGTTACGTTTACGCCGGGCGAAGGCTCGCAGGGTCTCATGATGATTGAAGAGGCAACGGCATCTTCAAAACCTGCGCCGTTTAGCTGGGACAACGCCGTCATTTACTTCATGATCACCGACAGATTCAATAACGGCGACAAATCAAACGACAATTCATTCGGTCGCCAGAAGGACGGCAAGGATGAAATCGGCACGTTCCACGGCGGCGATTTCAAAGGCATCATTCAGAAGCTTGATTATCTCAAGGATCTTGGCATTAATGCGATTTGGATTACGCCTATGGTCGAGCAGCAGCACGGCTATATCGGCGGCGGCGATGAAACCCACACTTGGCCGTTCTACGCATATCATGGCTACTGGGCTGCGGACTTTACCAAACTCGATCCAAATCTCGGCACGGAAGATGATTTAAGAGCGCTCGTGAGAGAGTGCCATAAGCGAGGCATCCGTCTCGTGGTCGATACCGTGCTAAATCACGCAGGCTATGCGACCCTTGCTGACATTCAGGACTTTGATCTTGATGTGCTTCGCACGACCAACGGTCTTCCAAAGCGCTATGCCGACTACAAGCCTCAGGGCTATGCAAATTGGCAGGGCTATTCCCAGTTTATTGATTACAACAGCAAGGGGTGGCTCGATTGGTGGGGCAATAAGTGGGTCCGCGCGGGACTTCCTCACCACCAATCTCCTGGCACCCATGATCAGCACATGTCCGTTGCGGGACTTCCTGACTTCCTGACTGAGTCGAATCAGACCGTCGGTCTGCCAAAGTTCCTGAAAGAAAAAGAAGACACCAAGGCAAAAGAACTTCCTAATGCCACGGTTCTTGAATACCTTACGACCTGGCAGTCGGACTGGGTGAAGAATTTCGGCATCGACGGTCTGCGATGCGATACCGTAAAGCACGTTCAGGCCGGAGCTTGGAAGAAACTTCGCGAAAAGGCGGAAGCGGGTCTCAAAGAATGGAAGGCAAAGCATCCGTCGGAAAAAATCGACGATCAGAAACTGTACATGGTCGGCGAAGTCTGGGATCACGGTCTGTCAAAGAATCCTCTTTATTACAACAACGGTTTTGATTCTCTCATCAACTTTGACTACCAGCGCCGTTCTTTAGATTATGCTCAGTGCATGGCGGATGCAGATTCGACATACGTGAATTACGCAAAACTCATCAACAACGATCCTACCTTCAATGCGCTCAGCTATATCTCTTCGCATGACACCAAGCTGTTCTGGGGCGATTTTGAAGATTTCGATCTGCAAAAACGAGCTGCCAATGCGTTCTTGATGCTTCCAGGACAAGTGCAGATTTATTACGGCGACGAATCGGGCCGCAGGATTATGCCAGACGGCGGATATCCTGATCAGGCGACGCGTTCTGACATGAACTGGGCCGATCTCAATAAGCCTGAATACAAGTCGCTCGTGCAACATTGGAGCAAGCTCAATCATTTCCGTCTTGCGCACCCTGCGATCGCAGAAGGCTCGCACAAGCGTCTCGGCAATGCAAAGACTCCGTACTATGCATTTGTGCGTCAGAAAGGAAACGACAAGGTTATGGTGGTTTTTGCGGGCAACAACCCATAATTCCTCAGTATCCGAATGTTTAAAATTTGAAGATAAGGCCGCGTTGTTGCGGCCTTTTTTTTTCTTCGGGTCTATTTGATACAATCAAACCCGAGTTTAGGGGTTAAATCCTCAAAAAACACGCGCCGACCCTTGTGCCAAGCGGATCGGCGCGTTTTTCATTTTTTTCTCTTGTAGTCTATGGATTTTAGGACAAACGGAAATTTACCTTCCCTATCATGGCTTCGTCCGATTTGAATCTTTTGCCAAAAGCTTTTTCGAAAGCATGCTTTTTGCAGGCTCTCGGAATATCCGCGCCAAATAAATTCAGAATAATGTCTCTGTCGCTCATGTGATTATTCGAATCCAGAAGATTCATTATTTCTTCGGCAGTTCTTTTTTTGTGATTGTTTGAATAAATATCGGCGAATGACGATATTCTCGCGTAATTGACCGTTCCGTCGGAATCTTTGGAAGCCATTACGCCGCAATCGCGCAATGCTTTGATAATTCTTTCGACTGACAT
The DNA here is from genome assembly GCA_045628385.1 of Succinivibrionaceae bacterium. Lineage (GTDB taxonomy): Bacteria > Pseudomonadota > Gammaproteobacteria > Enterobacterales > Succinivibrionaceae > JAZQPH01. The sequence continues at coordinate 409 of JAZQPH010000110.1, read as the reverse complement.
GTGCTTTTCGTTTTTGTCCAATTTGAATTGGATAAGCCTAATCATAATCAAAGCGATTACGCAGCACAGGATATGCGCGTTTATGTGTTTTTCGGTTCTGACGTACATCGGCCTCAGGCTCAGATTGGTTTTCATGATTCTGAAACAGTCTTCTATTCTGACCAGCGAATGATATGCCGAGGTTATTTGTCCGATATCGAGTTCTTTTGAATTGTCCGAGGGGGATTTTTTATACACGGCGGCGGCATATCCGCATAATTTTCTGCGCTTTTCTATTGCGGATTTGTTGAGGCATTTTGCTTTCTTTCCGTTTCCCTCTTTCGTGACGAGAGCATTCCATTGCCTTGCGCCTGTTTTTATTTCGGAATTGTTCTTTACCGCGTTTTCCGCCATTTCGGTGTCTTTTTCG
>JAZQPH010000109.1:0-1878 GCA_045628385.1 Succinivibrionaceae bacterium | reverse complement strand
ACGACAAGATGGTTCCCCTCGTCAGCGGTCTTTTGAGCAAAGTTTTGAAAACCAATCCTTATTTGGGCAAAGCGGTGCTGACGGGGTGCCTGCGCGCCGCAAAAGAAAGCATCTTCACGGGGCTCAACAATCTGAAAGTATATTCCGTCCTGAACGACGGCAACGAAGAACTGTCCAAAGGAATAGGCTTTACCAAGGAAGAAACCTTTGAGGTTCTCAAGTACTACGGTCTCGACAAATATTGCGATTTGGTAATTGACCACTATGACGGCTATTATTTCGGCGACGTTCACATGTGCTGCCCCTGGGACGTGATGAATTTTTGCTGCGACAACTATCAAAAGGCAAACAAAGCTAATGCAAAGATAGTGCCCGGCAACTACTGGAACAACACCAGCGGCAACGCCGTCATCGAAGAGTACATGGGACACATCAGGCCCGAGCACGTCGGACAGATGCAAGCCTTGGTGGACGGCAAATCGATATTTACTGCCGTAAGGCAGTCCCTTTGTTACGGCGATTTAAAAAATCACGACATCGAGGATTTCTGGACCCTGCTGCTTTACACGGGATATCTGACTTTCAATCCATATTACAGCTCGGAAAAAAGAAACGAATACGAGCTTCGCATCCCCAACGAAGAAATAATGGAATGCTTCGAAGAAAGAATACAGAGTTTCTTCAATGGCAATGATGTCATGCAGAACAGCACTGCCGATTTGGTCAAAGGATTGTTTTCGGGAGACGCCCAAGCCGTAGAGGAGAATTTGACCAATCTCTTGCAAAAATACGTGTCGCTCAGAGATTTTGCCGCCAACGCGCCGAAAGAAAACTATTACCACGGCTTTTTGAACGGAGTTTTGACAGGCGCGACGTCGTCGATCAAAGAACAGGGCTCGAATTTTGAAGCCGGCAACGGATATGTGGATTTTATGATAATGTCAAAAGATGCCAAGTCAGTTGCGTTCATTGAGATTAAAAAAACTGATAAAGACGATGATGACAAACACCTGCTTGCCAAAAAAGGATTGGAACAGATTAAGTCCAAGAAATATGCCGACAGCTATGTTAACAAAGAAGACATAACGTCCGTATATATTTACGGAATATGTTTTTTTAAAAAATATTGTTCTGTCGTGTCTGAAAAATTGAAATAATCTGTTTTTTGTGTAATTTTAAGATTGTTTGATTTTAAAATTATAATACCAGGTTGAAAAAGTAATTATATTCGATGTTTTTTAAATCGGTTCATTGTATAAACTTATATACGGAGTTTGCATAATAGTCAATTTAATAAACTTTGCAATATTTTATAAGTTTGATGTTTTAAATTCTGTTTAAGGCAAACCTAAAATGAAAGAAATAGATACGGTAAATGAAACTTTTTCAGATTTTATTGAAAACAACAGCTATTACGTCGACAAAACACTCCTTATCAAAACAATTTTCAAAAAAGGCACGAGCAAGGTAATGCTTATCACCCGCCCGCGCCGCTTCGGCAAAACGTTAACCATGAGCGCCTTTCATGAGTTTCTGAGAATAAACCCTAACAATCCCGACAAACCGGAAGACGTTTCATACCAAGAGCGTCTTTTCAAAGACACCAAGATATTTGAAGACCGAGAATTTTGCCGCGAGCACATGGGCAAATACCCCGTAATCTCCATCACGTTCAAAAAAGTTATCGGCGGCACCTATGAACTTGCGTACGAGCAGTTAAAAGAAATCATATGCCATGAAATAGGAACCAATTTCAAATACCTGCTTTCAAGCGCCAAGCTCGACGTTTCGGAAAAAATTAAATTGCGCAAATTGGGCGAAGAATCGTATTACACCGACGGGGCATACAGGAAAAGTTTAGATTCGGACAAATATGAC
>JAZQPH010000108.1:0-2550 GCA_045628385.1 Succinivibrionaceae bacterium | reverse complement strand
ATGGTGCAGATAGGGCGGCAGTGCTGGATGAAGCAGAACCTGCGCACCACGCACTACAGCGACGGCACCAGCATCTCCTTGGGAAGCAGTTACAGCGAAACGACGGCCTATCGCTACTATCCCAATAATGACAGCAGTAATGTGAACACCTACGGCTACTTGTACAACTGGCCGGCAGTTATGCAATACTCTTCTTCCAGTAGTGCGAACCCGAGCGGGGTGCAGGGCATCTGCCCCACGGGCTGGCACGTGCCGAGCTATGGGGAGTGGACGCAGCTGGAAATCTTTTTGAGCAGCCAGAGCCAGTACGTGTGCGGCAGCAGCAGTACGTACATAGCCAAGGCGCTGGCCTCCACTACAGGTTGGAACAGCAGCACAAGCACTTGTGCGGTGGGCAACGACCCAAGCGGCAACAATGCCACGGGCTTTTCGGCTGTTCCCGCAGGCCGTTGCTTCCTCGGCTCTTTCCACTATTTCGGCTCCATCGCCTACTTCTGGAGTGCTACCCAGAACGCTGACGGCCGCGCTTGGTATCGGTACCTGACCAGCGCCGACTCCGGCGTGACCAGTAACTACGACTCTAAGGTTACGGGTTTTTCCGTCCGCTGTCTCCGCGATTAGAGCGGTTTGTTAAGCGCGTAAGCGCAAAACAAACCGTGGGACAAAACAATCAATTCCCTTGCGTTAGTGAGGGAATTCAAATAAACGTCATAACGAGGGTAAGAAGAGTTATGTTTGTGACAACTTACTTGACATCGAATATCGAACTATGGCGTTAGATGATAAAGAAGATGCGGTAAATTTTGAAAAGTATATTAAGCAGAAAGAAACGTATATTTTTGATGAATAATAGAAGGCATGATTGAAGTCATCGCCTCGGAGAGGCGAGATTTCAGTAACCCCATATAAGCGTAGCGCAATATGGGGTTTGTCAATGTGTGTACACACACCTGCATCTCGGAGAGATGCGAGCTCGTCAGTTGTAGAACTTCTACTAAGAAAACGAATCAATCTCCCCTCCTCAAAGTTGTGGCCGCTCAAAACGGAACATCGTCTTTGGGGCGTGCTTTGTCGTAAGTTCCACGGCTTCGTTTGCTGCAAGAATACGTTGAAGTGTTTGCTCGCTCAACGTGCTGAGGTCAACATCCTTTCCGTTTAGTTGCCGAACTATGTCGGGATAATCGTCAATCAATTTCATTCGTGCTGTCATTGGTTGTTGTGCGATTAATGGAAAATCAGAAAACAGCTCCAACAAGGTTGCGGTTTCGACAATTAAGTTGTTGCGAACAAATCCTTTTTGCTGATTGTCAACAACCTCGCCCAATCCTTGCATCAGTTCTTTGGCGCTGAGCATTTTAACTCGTTCCGCACAATTATGAGCGTAGTCTTTGACTGTGCGTCCCGTTCGCAGCCAGACGATATTCTCGTTGATTTCACAATTGTGTTTGAGAAAGAACCAAATGTCAAACAGGTCGCGCGGGGTGGCGCGCTCACCCAATGCGCATAGTTTATGGGCAAACATATCCGGTGACGTCATTACACGAATGTCGGTGCCGGCCATTGAGTGTAGTTCATAGTGGTTATCGTAAAAACGGGTGCCGACTTCAACTTTCAGCTTCCGCTCGCCTTTGCCATAATCCAAAACGAAAATCGGACCATAGAATTTCTCGGCTTCATCAGTGATTGTTCCGAAACGAAGCAGGATGGATTTCAGTTTCCGACAGACGCGTTCCGTTTTCGTCTCATCTAACAGATTGAAATCCAAATCTGTAGAAAATCTTGGCAAATCATAAAAGAACATCAGGGAGGTTCCACCTTTGAATGCTAACAATAAATTAAGTTCTTTGTCTTGGAAAATGGCAAGCAAAATCTTCGACATAATAAAACTGTGTTTTTGGGTGTTTAGGGGAAGTGCACGCATAAAGGACTATTTTAAAAGGGACAATGTCCGTTCTGAAAGAACTTTTGATTGATAATTAGGCAATAACAGCTTGATCGCTTTATGATCTAAAATGTGAAGGTTGTCGAAATGGCAATTCCCGGCACTGAGATAAAGCATATCTAAAAAAGCACGTTCGGGAGTGGCGATGGCATAGTTTTTCACCATTTGTATGCCTTCAAAAGTACACCATAGTTGCGGATTGATTTGGCGGAAAGAGAAGGTCTTATCATCTATTTCAATGCTGCGGTTCAGATAACTGATTGCGGTGATTTCATCGTCATATTGGAATGTGACCCCAGCGCGTTGCAAAACATATTCCATCGAAATGTAGGCGGGCGAAAAAACGGCACAGGCCATCTCCTTCTCGTCGTATGACAATTTAGTATATATGCCTCGGCGCGGATTACGGATTTCACCTTGCCGCGTATAATAATGTAGCTGGCCCGATAGTCTGTTGCCGTCACTCTCTCCAGTCATCAATACAAGCGATTGCATGGTAAATACTGTCCTATCGCTTTTCAGCATTAATTTCAAAACATTATTTTGAGAACCCATAATTAGATATTTTCTACTTTTTAGTTCGCAAAAATACAATAATTTTTGGAATG
>JAZQPH010000107.1:0-2946 GCA_045628385.1 Succinivibrionaceae bacterium | reverse complement strand
ATTCAGCAACGGTCTCGGCATACGCCTTGAAAGTTGGGTTCTTGGCAACGAAGTCGGTTTCGCAGTTGGCTTCGACCATGGCAGCCTTATTGCCGTTAGCCTTGATGACGATGATGCCTTCTGCAGCGATGCGGCCTTCTTTCTTGGCAGCCTTGGCTACGCCGGACTTACGCATGTTGTCGATTGCAAGTTCGATATCGCCATCTGCGGCAACAAGAGCCTTTTTGCAATCCATCATGCCAGCGCCGGTGCGCTCGCGGAGTTCTTTAACCATTGCAGCGGTTACGTTAGCCATTGAGGTATTCCTTAGTAATGGGGCGTTGCGTCGCAGCGCCCTAAAAATAAAAAATTTGCTAAAAAAGCCCCGACGCTGCCGGGGCTTGATAAGGCAGATTAAGCCTCAGCCTTCTGAGATTCTTCCTTTGCCTTCGCCTGCTCGATTGCATCAGCGTTTGCGCGGGAAGTCTTGATGGTGTCTGCAGCTGCGTTGAGATAAAGTTCAACAGCGCGGATTGCGTCATCATTGCCAGGAATGATGTAGTCAACGCCATCAGGCTTGGAGTTGGTATCGACAACCGCGATAACCTTGATGCCGAGGTTGTTGGCTTCCTTGATAGCGATGTTTTCGTGTTCTGCGTCGATTACGAACAGAACATCAGGCAAGCCGCCCATGTCCTTGATACCGCCGATGGAACGATCAAGCTTTTCCATTTCGCGCTGACGGAGGATAGCTTCCTTCTTGGTGAGCTTATCGAAAGTACCGTCGATGGACTGAGCTTCGAGTTCCTTGAGGTGCTTGATGGACTGCTTAACGGTCTTCCAGTTGGTGAGCAGACCGCCGAGCCAACGGTGGTTTACATAGAAAGAACCGCAATCGGTAGCAGCCTTCTTGACAGCTTCAACTGCAGGACGCTTGGTGCCTACGAAAAGAACGCGACCCTTCTTAGCGGTAACGTCGCTCAGGAAGTTGAGCGCATCGTTGAACATTGGGAGAGTCTTGTCGAGGTTGATGATATGAACGCCGTTGCGCTTGCCGTAGATGTACGGACCCATCTTTGGATTCCACAGACGAGTCTGGTGACCGAAATGAACGCCCGCCTGGAGCATGTCGCGCATAGTTACGTTAGCCATTTAAAATTTCCTTATATTGGGTTATGCCTCCGTTTGCCCCGCGTCCCGACCTCTGTCATGGCTGTGAAAGAGGCACCCCGAAACTGCGTGACGGCAAACGTGTGTTTTCGAAAATAAATAAAATTACGTCGATTCGGCGACCCCGGTCGCACAAATCTTGCGCATTATGCCATGCGCCGCCTCGCAATTCCACATAAAAATGTGCCTGCCCGATAATTAATTTCGCCGATCCGCGCGGCTTTCCTCGCGGAGCTGGACGAAATTGCTCCAAAGATGCAACAACTGACGACTTCCCAATGAAGAAAGAGCATCGGATAACACGCATCGGTTCTCATAAGTTAGTTAGCGTAAGCAAACCAAATAATCTAAGACTTGCGCGTTTCCGGTAAAATGCACTTATATTATTAATGCCGTCAGCATGGCGGCGCAGAACTCTTTTCGAGGCTCAAACAAAGATGAATATCCCTCTCCGCAGCGCCCGCGACATCGAAATGATGCGCATCGCAGGAAAATTGGCCGCCGATGTTCTTGACATGATCGGTCCGCATATCGTCCCCGGCATCACCACGGGCGAACTTGACGACATCATGCTCGAATACATCACCAAAGAGCAGCATGCCATCTCCGCATGTCTTGGCTACCATGGCTATCCAAAAGCCACGTGCATTTCGCTAAACGAAGTCGTCTGCCACGGCATTCCGGGAACCCAGCGCCTTAAAAACGGCGATATCGCCAACGTAGACGTCACCGTCATCAAAGACGGCTATTACGGCGATACTTCAAAAATGTTCATCGTCGGCGGCGAAACCAACGCGAGAAACAAAAAGCTCTGCAGCTGCGCCCAGCAATGCCTGTATGCGGCGCTCAAGAAGGTAAAGCCTGGCGTTCCTCTTTCCGTGGTCGGCGACGTAATTCAGCCGATTGCCGATGCGGCGGGATTTTCGGTCGTGCGCGATTATTGCGGACACGGCATCTGCACGGAATTCCACGAGGAACCGAGCGTTCTTCACTATAAGAACAACGCCAACTCTTCCATCATTTTGGAAGAAGGCATGACATTCACCATCGAGCCGATGATCAATGCGGGAACATGGCGCTGCAAGGTGAACAAAGCAAACGGATGGACGGTGACGACTGCCGACAAACAGCCTTCGGCGCAGTGGGAACATACCATCGTCATTACTTCGGACGGCTGCGAAATCCTCACGCACCGCGCCGAAGAATCAATCGACAGAATTCTGCACAACGCATAAATTTTTTTCTTAAACATCCAAAGGGGCGCATCGGCGCCCCTTTTTTTATCAAAATTCGCCTATTATGATCTTTAAAGGTGAGAAAAAGGAATTCTAAGATGCTGAATGCACGGGAAATGATCGAATCGCACATGGAAAACGGCATCCTGGACATGAAGTCCGGAAGAAAATGCGTGGATGACTTCAACGATCTGCTCATCGACAACTTCTACGACGGCTATGACATTTTGGATTTGTCGGAAAACAGGCTGTCTTTCATCGACGAACTCATTTCGACCATGTGCCGGCAATTTTCCTTGAATGAATGCGAGGAGCTTGCGGTGGTCGCGGTAGGAGGATACGGCCGAAGACAGCTGCACCCCTACACGGACATCGACATCCTCATCCTTCTGCCCGAAATCAGGGATTCTTCTATCGACGAACGCGTAGCCTCTCTCATCGCGCTATTATGGGATTGCAGGCTGGACGTCGGGTCCGCTGTTCGAACGGTCCAGCAATGCGTGGACGAAGGACTAAACGATCTTACAGTCGCGACCAATCTTCTTGAAAAACGTCTCGTCTG
>JAZQPH010000106.1:0-9672 GCA_045628385.1 Succinivibrionaceae bacterium | reverse complement strand
CCCTTTGAGTGGAGCGGTAGTTCAGTTTGGTTAGAACGCCTGCCTGTCACGCAGGAGGTCGCGGGTTCGAGCCCCGTCCGTTCCGCCACCCAATTCATAATCTTTTCTTCATTGACCCGCCGCTGCGGGTTTTTGTGTTCTGGATAATTGTTTCACTTAATCTGTATATATGGACCCACTCGTTAGTGCAACGAAAATATGAATAAATCTTTATATATGGACCCACTCGTTAGTGCAACGAAAATATGAATAAATCTTTATAACTTGGTAAATGCAGCTATATATTCGATCTTAATTTGAGTATGCCTACTCGATCTCTATGGTATTTGCGACTGTAGTCCTTATTAACGATAAGGTATTTTCTACCACACAGATTATCAGGTTTGGTACAGTCAGGTTTTACCTGTTATGCCAATTTTTTCATTTTTCTTTGCATTCCTGGGTAGGAACTTTTATCGTTAACTGCTTTTGGGCAATTAACAAAATTTGTTTAAATAACTTTTGAATAAATTTACATTAATTAAATTTAATGGTTTAGATAATATCTATCAATTAGATTGTTTGATTTTCAAATTCTGTTCTTGTAGACAACAAAACCCATAAAATTCTGATTATTTTATTTGCCACGGCAATCATAATCTTTTTTTGCGGTTTGTTCTGCAATTCCAATCTGAGAACAAATCTGTCAATTTGATTGTCCGTGCCGTTTTCTTTTCTGATGCCCGCGCGTCGAATAACAGACAATGCGCATTGAGACAACAGTTTTCGGATATATGTATTTCCCGTCTTCGTTATCCCTCCCAATGTGGAGCGGCCGCCGGTTGAATGCTGGCTCGGAACCAAACCTACCCAAGCAGCCATCTCTCTTCCATTTTTAAAGTGCTGCGCGTTGCCCACTTCTGCGACTAATGCGCTTGCAGTCATGTCTCCTACGCCCGGACAGGTCTTCGCTATTTCAACCAGCTGATTTTCTTGAGATAATTTATTTATTCTGTCTGATATTTTTGCTTCTTTGCTTTTTTCATTCTTATAATCTTCGAATAATTCTTCAATAGTTGCTTTTAAATCCAAATTGGTAATATTTTCTGCAGCTTCGAATAACATTTTAAGTTCCGTATCGACTTTGCTTTTTCCTTTGGCAACGATTATTCCAAATTCGCTGAGAATGCTTCTTATTCGGTTGCTTATTTCGATTCGCGTTTTTATGCATGCCTGTCTGAAAGTATGCAGCAATGCTACAGTCTGTTCTTCTTCGCTTTTGACCTTTACATATTTTGTGTCAGGCTGAATGCCGCATTTGTATATCGCTTCGGCATCCTTCATGTCATTCTTTACGCGTTTATTCTTAAGAAACGCTTTTACATGCTGAGCGGCAATCAGTTTTACTACATACCCATGTTTTTCAAACAATCTTGCCCAATATTGGCTTGAGCCGCAGGATTCCATAAAAATTACGCCAGTGCCCAATTTAATTATGTGATTAACAAAATTATCTCTGGATACTTTTTGATTCTTCTGTTTGCCAGTCTTTTGATTACAAACAAATACTTGAAAAGAATTCTTGGCAATGTCGACGGCAATTACTGTTTCAACGTCTTTGACAATTTCGTTTATAATCATGGCAATGGATCCTCTTGGTTGTTTTTTGCTCAAGATACTATATCAGATCAATGATTTGATTAGTATCTCGGCTGAGTGGGTCCATACCATTAACGATATCGATTTAGGTATCTAAAAAACCAAAATTTCTGCATAACCACTTGTTTTTAAAGGAAAACAGGTGGTTTTTGTTGTTTTTGCCGTATAATACACCTACCTATATAGGTATGTGTATTATACGGAGTTTTGGACATGGAAAAGCCTGATTTCATCGTTAATTTTGACCGTCCGAAAAATACCGAAATCAAGAAGATTAACAATAATTGGTATCTGTACGAACGGATAAACGTTTACGACGCCGAAGCGAAACGCTCAAAAAAGAAATCGGGCAAAATGCTCGGCAAAATTACCGAGCAAGGACTCGTTCCGACAAAAGCCAAAAGGGAAAGAAATCAGGCTTTAAAAAACGACGTCGTCGAATTCGGCGCCACGAATTATTTCTTTCAGCGGACCGAAGACATAAGGAACGGCCTGAAACAGTTTTTTCCCGACAATTGGGAATATATTTATTCCATATCCTTGATAAGAGCCATATACGAATCCCGCTTCCGCAGGCTGAATACTCATTACGAAGATTCGATTCTTTCTTACGTATATCCGAATTTGAATTTCGCGCCCAATAAAATTTCGTCGGTTCTTAAAGAAATCGGAAGAAAAAGAAATACGATAAAAGAGTTTATGCTGAGCAATATGGGAGATGCAGAACGCTTTATTCTTTTCGGCGGTCACAGACTTCTTTCTTCAGCGTCTTCGATGGATAACGCCGAATTGGGTTACGACTCGAAAAGACGATATAAACCGCAAATAAATCTGATGTATCTTTTCACCATGGGAGAAAATACCGGATATCCCGCTTATTACAAACAATTCATGGGAAGCACCCCCGACGTCGTGGCGTTTAAAGATTTGCTCGGCGATGCCGCGGCTTGCGCCAAGGACTGCACCGTCATTGCCGACAAAGGCTTCGCATCTTCTGAGGACTTCTCGCTTTTGGAGGAATCGGGACTCGGCTACGTTATACCGCTCCGCCGCGGAAACATTTACGCCAAAGGCAATATTCCGTCTTCGATTGCCGGATATGACGATGTTTTTTCATTTAACAAAAGAGCCGTTCAGTGCAAAATGATTAAGCATGACGGATTTAATATTCATATTTTTCTCGATGCCGATTTGGTTGCTGAAGAACTCGCGGATTTGACATTAAGAACCGAAAAGAAAAACAATATTTCCGCATGCAAAAAAGAAGCGGAAGAGCTTCGGAGAAAAAACGGCAAAGGACGCCTGACCGACGAAGAACTGCAAAAACTCGTGCCGCTTTCAATGAAAGAAATCTTCGAGGACAAAGCGGAAATCGGAACAATAACCGTCAAAACAAATAAAGTCAAACTTACGAGCATGCAGGTTTACTGCATATTGAAACAAAGACAGAAAATCGAACAATTCTTTAAAACATATTCGACGACTTTGGATTTCGACGCTTCATACATGTCCGACAATTATTCCGAAGAAGCATGGCTTTTCTTAAATCATTTGTCATCGATTATGAGCATAAGAATTCTTGAAGAAATTGATTCAATAGGCGAATCAAAAAATATTTCATACAAAGATTTGACAGAGACCTTAATAAAAATCAAAGCCAATATAAACGGAGAAAAAGATTGGAAAACGGTACCGATAAAAAGATCGGTTATGAATCTATGCAGCAAGCTGAATTATGATCCTTGCAGCCACCAGTTTTTCGATGACAGCAAGGGGTGATCTCATACCTAAAATTTGTAGCGTTACAGCTTAATTAGTTGAGCCATTTGATTGCCCTTAACCAGTTTAAGAGTGTAAGCAGGTCTGAATTCTGCATATATGTGCGTCTTTGATCTTAATATTCATTAAGATCTTGCGGTCATTGTTACCATTCATTCGGCTAACCTTTGCTATACTAAATAAACAAGAAATATTTGATTCGGGGGCAGTATGGAAGTTTGGCACGCTGTAGCGGCATCGGCCGTTTCTCTTCTTGCAGGTATTTTGATCGGTCGCATTTTTTTCTCTTCAAAGGGCAAAGCCGAAAAAGAACTGGAAGACACCAAGAATGAGCTTGGCCAACTTCGGTCAAAAATGAAGGAACACCTCACTGAGACTGCTTTCCTGTTTCAGCAATTCGATCAGCAATATCAAAAACTATTGAAGCGGTTCGGAGATATGTCAAAAGATATGACCAAGCCGTCTCAGGCTTCTTCGTCGTCGCATACCGATAAGTCAATCAGTTTTGTTGAACAGCCAAAAGACTACGAAGATAAGAATTAAGGAACTACTGACGATTTTCTCTGTCAAAGAAGCGCGTATGTGCGCGAAACATTTTTCTACAGGGAAAACCAATGTTGAAACTGAAAACTCTCGTTGCCGCCGCAGTTATTGCAGGCGGTTTCTCTTTGTGCCAAACAGCAATGGCTGCAGATGCTCAAGCAATAATGGCTGCAACTGCAGGTCAAAGCGGCATGCCATCGCTTGCTCCGATCATAGAACGAGTTTCGCCAGCAGTTGTAACAATTAATGTCGAAGGCAGCAAGGAAATGCGCGGCTCTTACGGTGCTGATCCTTTCCAATTTTTCTTCGGCGATCCGTTCGGAAATCCATTCGGCGGTCCTGGTATGGGCGCTCCAGGAATGACCAACAGACCGTTCAAAGCGCTAGGCTCAGGAGTAATCGTTGACGCCGAAAAGGGCTATGTTGTTACAAACAATCATGTTATTTCCGACGCCAAGAAAATCAAAGTGACTCTGAGCGACGGACGCGAATTTGAAGCAAAGCTCATCGGCGCCGATCCGCAGACGGACGTCGCGCTGATTCAGATAAAGGCTGAAAAGCTCCAAGCCGTGGAATACGCAGATTCCGATAAGCTTCGCGTCGGTGATTTTGCAATTGCGGTGGGAAATCCTTTCGGATTGGGTCAAACTGTAACGTACGGCATAATTTCTGCGCTCGGCCGCGCTGTCGATAACGGCGATCAGCTTGAAAATTACATTCAGACGGATGCTCCGATCAATCAGGGCAATTCAGGCGGATCTCTGATTGACCTTAACGGCCATCTTGTAGGCATCAATACTGCGATAGTGGCTCCGAACGGAGGAAACGTAGGCATCGGTTTCGCGATACCTTCCAACATGATTAAGGAAATTTCCGAACAGCTGATTAAATACGGCGAAGTAAGAAGAGGTTATCTCGGAATTATCGGTGGCGAGCTTACTGCAGATCTGGCCGATAAGTTCGGCGTTGCCCAGAATAAAGGCGCATTTGTAAGTCAGGTCATGAAAGATTCGGCGGCAGATGCGGCAGGCATCAAAGCTGGTGACGTGATAATCTCTATTGATGGCAAGCCTATCAACTCATTTTCGCAGTTGCGCGCCAAGATTGCGACAAGAGGCGAGGGCGGAACCATCACTCTCGGAATCGTAAGAGACGGGAAGGAAATTTCTGTCAAGGTTACCCTGCAAAAGGCTGAGCCGAAACAGGTCAAAACCGAAAATAAGGCTATGAACGAGCTGTTTGAAGGCGTCAAACTGGCAACGGCCGACGGCAAAATTCCTGGCGTCGAAATCGTGGAAATAGACCCTCGATCCCAGGCAGCCCGCCGCGGACTTCAGAAAGGAGATCTGATCGTCGGAGTCAACCGCGCCAAGATCGAAAATGTCGACGATCTTAACAAAGTCCTGTCAAAGGCCGAAGGAGCTCAGGCAATCAATGTAATCAGAGACGGAATGAATATGTATATCATCATGAGATGATGTAAACATCGGTTCATTCTTGGCAAGCCCGCGAGTTAACGGATCTGTTCCGTTTTCGCGGGCTTTTTGTTTTAGAATTCCGGCGAAAAATCGATCCGCTCCGTGTGGTAACATTTGCGCATCCGCATAAGGAGGCGTGACGTGTTCGCATTCGTACTAAAATCAGCCGCTATGGGAATAATTGCAACTTTTGCTCTGCTGTGCCTGTTCCCATCGCTGTCAAACGGCAAATTTTCTTTAGCCAACATAATGCACAGGCTGGAAGCGCCAGCTTCGTACCATGAGGCAGTGTCCGCGGCAGCGCCTGCAGTCGTCAATGTATATACAAAATCTGCGGGTGCTGACGGCAAGTTAGTGGCGGGGACTCTAGGTTCAGGCGTAATAATGGAATCAAACGGTTTCATTCTGACGAATTACCACGTCATCGAAGACAGCAAAGTGATAGTCGTTGCGCTTCAGGACTCAAGAATATTCAATGCGTCTGTCGTTGGTGTCGACAAACTAACGGATCTGGCCGTTCTCAAGATTGATCCTGAAAATCACGAATTGCCCGTCATTCCGCAAAACTCAAAGCGCGTGTCGCGCGTAGGCGATGTTGTTTTTGCAATAGGCAATCCTTTTAACGTTGGTCAGACCGTCACACAGGGCATTATCAGTGCCAAAGGAAGATCTGGGCTTGGAACGATGGGGCCAAATTCAGACGGCAGACAGGATCTTTTGCAGACAGATGCCAACATCGGCGTCGGAAATTCAGGCGGCGCGCTTATAAATTCGGCTGGCGAACTTGTCGGCATAAATACGGGAGCTTATTACGCTCCTGACGGCAAAGGGGGAATGGTCAATTCCAATATCGCTTTCGCAGTTCCGTACCGTCTTTGTATCCGCATCATGAACGCCATCTTAAAAGACGGAAGGGTGATTCGCGGATATCTTGGCATTGATACCGACGATTTGGATGTCGTCACGGCAGATTTGCTTAATCTGCAGCTTGGCGGGGGACTCGTGATTACAAGCATCGATCCTAACGGACCCGCTGGGAAATACGGCATGCAGGTTGGGGATATCATGGTTGCAATAGACGATAAAAAAATTACCAGCGAGGCGATGGCCATGGACGTCATTGCCGAAACGGATCCAGGAAAAACAATCGATATAGAAGTGCTCAGGCACGGCGAAAGAATAACAATTCCTGTAGAAGTTGTTGAGGATGTAGCTCATTATTAAAAGAATGGCAGTTCTTGTAATTAACGAACCTTTGGTTTTGTTTGATGAAAGTTTCTGGGCGGCAGACAACCTTAGACCGATGAACTACGACTGAACAGCTCATAAAATGAATGCGATGTCACAAAAATTCGTGTATAATCCGCCTACCCACAGACCCGCCGTGTAGTTAGACGCGGCAGGATGATGCAAACTCGAGGGGGTTTGCGGACTCCAACATGGATGCGGTATTTCCGCAATTTTAAAATCTAAACTGGGTTTAAAGAATAATGAAAAGCTACATCGCTACGCCTGATACCATCAAGCGCGACTGGTATGTTGTTGACGCTGAAGGCAAGACTCTCGGCCGTCTCGCAGCCGAAGTTGCTCACCGCCTCCGCGGCAAGCACAAGCCTGAATACACTCCGTTCATGGATACTGGCGACAACATCATCATCATCAACGCTGAAAAGATTGCCGTAACCGGCAAGAAGTTCACCGACAAGATGTACTACCACCACTCTGGTTTCCCTGGCGGAATCAAGTCTGCAGCGTTCAAGGACGTTATGGCAAAGAAGCCTGAATTCATCCTTGAAACCGCTATCCGCGGAATGCTTCCAAAGGGACCGCTCGGCCGCCAGATGTTCAGGAAACTGCACGTCTATGCGGGTGCTCAGCATGAGCACGCAGCGCAGCAGCCACAGGTATTGGACATTTAATCGGGAGACATTGAGAAATGGCAGCAAATCAGTACTACGGCACTGGCCGTCGCAAGAGCTCGACCGCTCGTGTTTTCGCAACAGTCGGTACCGGCAAAATCACCGTCAACAATCGCTCCCTCGAGGAATACTTCGGCCGTCCAACCGCGTGCATGGTTGTTCGTCAGCCGCTTGAACTCCTCAACGTAGCTGATAAGTTTGACTTCTACATCACTGTTGTCGGCGGCGGCACCACCGGTCAGTCTGGCGCAATCCGTCTCGGCATCACTCGTGCTCTTATGGAATATGACGCTTCTTTCCGTCCAGAACTTCGCAAGGCAGGCTTCGTAACCCGCGATGCTCGTTGCGTTGAAAGAAAGAAGGTTGGTCTCCACAAGGCCCGCAAGCGTCCACAGTACTCCAAGCGTTAATACGCCTGCAGTTTTTTGGATTCAGAAACCCAGCAAATGCTGGGTTTTTTGTTTTGATATCACGTGGATGTTTAGTGAATCGCGCTTTGTTCGCCCACGTATATTTGTGTCGCTGAATTGCCTCATATATTCAAGAATGGCTTGAAGAAATCATGTTTAGGATAACTGCCGATCCGTGATTGAGAATCATATATTCTTCTGTCCGAAAGTATCCTGCGTCGGCATGTTGATAATAGATTAAATATTGCTCAGTAGCATTATGTGAAACAACACTCATTTTTGGTGCATGAAATAATTAATTTATGCGATGCTATGTATGTTTGCTGTAATCTCTAAGCAATTTTCTGGATACCTGTATCCGAATTTTTATCACAATGATAGGACGTACATAATGCATATCAGAGTAAGCAAACTTGCGATGGCCACCATGCCATTTGTCATTGCCTTGGGTCTTAGCGCCTGCGGCGGAAGCAGTTCTTCGGGCGGCAGCGATCCAGTTCCACAGGAAGATTGGGGAACGAGCACGGGCGAAATCGACAAGGCAGCAATCCCTGTCATCGAAACTCCTGACATCAAAGAAGGCTGCGATGTTGCATCGGGCGTATTGATCGTAAGCGGCGGCGATGTTTACGATCATTATCATGCATGGTTGTGGGATGCAAATGCCGAAGGAACTCCGAATCTCATTGAAGGCAATCAATGGCCTGGCGAAGAATTTACGGATAAGGCGCTTGTAGCTTGCTCAGAAAAGATTCATTACTACGTGCCTTCAAACAATGCTCCAATGCCTGGCTACAGCGCAATTGTCAATGCAGGCATGGGCTACGCTCAGACTGGCGACGGCAACGTCTATTCCCTCGAAAAACCATGTCTTAAGCTCGGAACTACCGACGAAGCGACCAAGAGCACTCCTGCGACTTTCGTCACCGCTACCGAATGCGGCGTTACTGTTGACGGCGCAGTTCAGGATATTCCTAGCGAAACCTATGCAATCAATGAAGGAAAAACGCTGGCTTCAGGTTCGACCATCCAGATTTCCGAACTTGAAGGCAAGCCTGAAACAGGATATGTAACCCTTACGCTCGCCATCAAATCTCTTGCGGGCGAAGATGCAACCGGCGTCTACTGGTTCGGCGATGCTGAAAGTGCGGCGGTTCCTTTCTCGAACGGCGAAAAGATCAAAATCGGCGACAAGGTCAAGGTTGCTGAAGGCGAAACCAAAGACATCGTTCTGAATGTAAAGTATGATGTCGGCGAAGGCGCGGTAACCTCTTCATACACCATCAAGAAGACCTACTCTGTCAAGAACGACGAGTGCCGTTTGAATGCCCAGGATACAACTTTGGGCGCGGTATACAGCGCTGAAAAGACGATTTTCAGACTTTGGTCTCCTGATTCGTCCGACGTCAAGGTGACCGTTGACGGCCAGGCTTACGACATGGCGAAGGCATCTCTTGATTGCTTCTCCAATGTTTATGAAGCAACTGTCGAAGGCGATCTGGCTGGCAAGGCTTACCAGTTCTCCATCGGCGGCAAGGACGTTCGCGACCCATACGGAAAGATGGTCGACGAAGGCTCCGCAAATGGCAACATCGTCATGGATTTGTCCAAGTCTGATCCTGAAGGCGGCTGGGTTGACAGACCTGCACTTAAGAACAGAGAAGACTCCGTCATCTACGAAGTTCACGTCCGCGACTTTACCATTGACGCAACCTCTGGCGTATCTGCAGAAAACAGAGGCCGTTACCTCGGCATGGTTGAAACCGGAACGACTTACGAAGATGTCAAGACCGGTATCGATCACCTGAAGGAATTGGGCGTAACCCACGTTCAGATTCAGCCGTTCTACGATTATGCAACGTGTTCCAATGTCGATTCTCAGGACAAGTCGGAGGCCAAGCGGTC
>JAZQPH010000105.1:0-2270 GCA_045628385.1 Succinivibrionaceae bacterium | reverse complement strand
AATAAGGAGCTTGTTGGTCTTGCTTGCGAGCATACAGATGCTTGGAGCGCGCGGACGCGCCTGGATATTCTGAAGCGTCAGATCGTCTTTTTCCCAGCAAAGCTTGCCGTCTTCGGGAAGAAGACCGTTGATAAGATCGGTATAGTCTTTGACAAGCGGCGCGATGCTGACTGCGTGGTGCGTGCAGCCGATGCCCCGGGCAAGAGACTTTGCGGCATTGAATGTTACGCTGCCGCTGTGCTCGGAACCCTGATACATGGTCACGAGCAGTTTAGGCATAACCGCGTTTCTGATCCAGTGATCTATCGTCTCGCCGGCTGCCGGCATTGCCGTATCAATGCCGCATTCTTTAAGAGTCGCTGCAGTCTTGTTCGGTCCGAGCGCGTATGCCGCCTGCGTTGCGCCGTAAGCGACCATGGCTGCGCAGAGGGCAGAGTCGGCCCCGCCCGAGAGACTGAGAGCAAAGCCCGAAGTGCGGGTTTTGCGCATGAAGTCCCACATTCCGAGAGCGACGGCGCGGCAGGAGTTGACGATGTCTATTTCCTCTTCGCTCTGCGGGGAGGATGGCTGTGGTCTCTCGGAAAAAATTTTTTTCGATGCGCCAGGCTCGGTTTTCAGCGAGAATACGCAAGGAATTTCGATTTCGTTCGGGTATTCGTCGGTCTGCGCCTTGAATGGCTCAGAAGACCCCATGGAGGCGTTAAGGCACTCTTCGAGGTCGATTTCGGCGACGCGCGTTTCAAACGGGGCAAAGCTCATGAGCTCGCCGCGGCTCAGCACGCATCCGTCCGATGCGATGATCGATTCTCCGTCGAAGATGGAACGGCCTGATTCGTTTCCGAGGAGATTTACGTACGCATATGCGCATCTGAAAGCGCGCGAGCCTTCGACAGCCAGATCTCTTCTGACGTCTTTTTTGCCGATGGCAAAATGGGATGCCGACGGGTTAAGGATGACGTTCGCAGCTGATGCCGCTAACCTGCGTCCCGGTCTGTCGGCAACCCATGCGTCTTCGCAAATCTCGCATCCGATGCGCAGCGTTCCGCCCATAGAGTAGACAAGATCGCCGACTGGGATGCTGTCTATCGAGCCGGGAAGCCAGCCGACCGGAAGAAAATCTGCTTCGCCTTCGGGCCATGCCGAAAACCATCTGCTTTCGTAGTGGATTCCGCGGCATGCCAAAAATTTTTTCAGCGACATGCCGAAGACTTCTTTGTTCGAGACAAGCGCGCAGGCGTTGAAGAGTCTGCCCTTGAAAAAAAGCGGCAGACCGATAGCCGCAAGTACTCCGTCAGGAATTTCGTCCATGACTTTTTTGAGATATGCTGGTATTTCTTCAAGAAACGCCTGAACGTAAAAAACGTCTTCGCAGCCGTAACCCGAGAGCGCAAGTTCCGGAAGAAGGACCAGATCGGCGCCTTTTGACGCCGCATCTTTGATGGCTTGCGAAATAATCGCGCTATTTCCTTCAAGATCGAATGGCGTCGTGTTTACCGACGCCGTAGCGAGATTGAATGATTTCATCTTGCTTAAATCACCGTAAGAATCTTCATGGTATTGGTAGAACCTGCTTCGTTGCGGGTATCGCCGAATGTAATGATGATCTTGTCGCCCGATGCGATGTAACCGCGTGCGCGGCAGACTTCGATGGCGCGCTGGGTGATTTCCACGCGGGTAGATGATTCGTCGTCGCCCGTGAATTTGACAGGAATGACGCCGCGGTAAAGAGCCGCCTGATTGAGCGTTTTCTCGTTAGGGGAGAGCGCATAAATAGGAAGATGCGACTTGAGGCGGGACATGAGCTTGACCACGTTGCCGGAACTCGTCAGGGAAATGATGCCCTTGATTCCGATCAAGTGGTTCGCCGCATACATGGTCGACATTGCGGTCATTTCTTCGGCGGTGGTGAACTCGCGATCCACGCGGTAGCTTGATTTGTCCATCGAAGGATCCTGTTCCGCACCCACAATGATGTCGGTCATTGTCTGGACTGTTTCGACCGGATACTGTCCGACTGCGGATTCTGCCGAAAGCATGACTGCATCTGTGCAGTCGAGAACAGCGTTTGCCACGTCCATGACTTCGGCTCGCGTAGGGAGCGGTGAGCTGATCATCGATTCCATCATCTGGGTTGCGGTGATGACCACGCGGTTCATCTGGCGCGCCAGTTTGATGAGGCGTTTTTGCACGCCCATGAGGTTAGGACTGCCGATTTCGATGCCGAGATCGCCGCGGGCAACCATGACTGCATCGGTGGCTTCGATGATTTC
>JAZQPH010000104.1:0-2165 GCA_045628385.1 Succinivibrionaceae bacterium | reverse complement strand
ATCTGCATCTGCCTTGTGGCTTCGCTTATCGCCATTGGCGCCTGGCTGTCAAAGGCCATCTGGCTCAGAGGCATGCTGTTTCTGAAAATTTATTTTGTAGCTCTCATGGCGTTCATGCTGTGCTGGCTAGGAAATCTTCTTACAAGATACGGTGTCTACTGCGTAAACTTTATGTCAGACAGCACAATGTTTTACTGCGCGGCACTTGTGGCCACTATATTGTGTTCGTCCATCGCGTGGCGCGCATATCTTGAAAAAAGAAGCCGACAGATGTCGGGAGAGAAGCGCAAGCGCGATTCTCAGCAGCTTTTCGAGATGTATCACAAAGCATCGGAAGGTTTTTTCTTTACGGATTTGCATGGCAGGCTGTTGTCGGGAAATCGCACATTTTTCTCGCTGTTGGGTTTTGAAAACATCGACCAATTCAGGGAAGAAAGAGGTCCTTTGCTGAAATTGGCAAATGCTCGCCTTCAGGACGGCGGCGATCTGTACTCGCAGCTGATCTTGAGCGGACAGTCTTCAGACGGGATTAAATCCGAAATCGAGCTCGTGTGCCGCGACGGCAGCAAACTGCAGGCGCTTGTATGTCTTGCAATGAGCAGATTGTCGCAGGAAGAAGATCGCGAAACGATCGTTAACGGAACGCTCACCGACATTTCGGAAAATAAATCCATAAAGCATCGTCTTGACTATATTGAATCGCACGATCGCATAACCGGGCTAGCTAATAGGCAGAATTTGCTCGGCAAACTTCAGGAACTTAAAGAAAAGCGCCTAAAAGGTAAAGCCGGACATTTCAGCGATTATCTTTGCTTTTTCGACGTCGACCATTTCATGGTGCTCAATAACTCTGGCGGTTCCGAAGCAGGCGATGAGTTTTTGAAAGAACTGGCAAGAACGCTTCTTTCATTGGGCTACGAAACGGATACAGTCGCACGAGTCGGCGGAGATGAGTTCTGTGTCATTTTGGAAGACAAAATGCTGGATGAGGCGATGGAAGAGGCTGAACGAATCAGAAAAGCGGTGCAGTCGCTGAGATTTGATTGGGAAAACCATGTCTATTCCGTTTCCGTCAGTTTGGGACTCGTTCCGTGCGAAACCTCGGAGCCTAGCGAAATCGTGTCCATGGCCGAAACTGCGTGCGTCACTGCAAAACAGCAGGGACGAAACAGAGTCAAACTGTATAGCGTTCTCGGAGATGAAGTTCAAAACTACAGGCGAGAGGTCATGTGGATAGCGCAGCTCTACAGCGCCATCGAAAACAAGCGTTTCATCATGTTCCGACAGCGCATTGACGTGCTTGAATTTGCCGGCATGGAAAATAAGGAAGTATGCGAAATATTTGTCCGAATTTTGGGCGAAAACAATAACGTACTGCCAGCAGGAACTTTTATGGAAATCGCGTCGAAATACGGACTTACTCAGCGTATCGACGACTGGACCATGAATGCGCTGGTTTCCATGATCATTTCCGGCGAATGTTCTGCAATGCACAGAATCTACGTGGCTCTTTCCGAAGCATCGCTTTCTTCCAGAGAGTTTAGGCAAAAGGTGGTGCGAAACCTGGAAAAGAGCGAAGGAGTGGCCAAGAAACTTGGCTTCTTAATCACCGAAGAACTGTTAAGACGACTGCCTGAAGAAGTCGATGAATTTATTATGAAGGTTCGCCAAGCGGGAAGCATAATTGCGATCGACAGCTTCATGGGCGGTATCGATTCATATTCATTCATAGACAGAATTCGGCCTGAGATAATCAGAATGGGATGCGATATTTTGCTGAATCTTGCCGACAGAGACGGCGATGCTACGCTTCAGACGATGATATTGATGATCAAAAAGACCGGCGCAAAACTTGTGGTTAACCGCGTCCGCAACAAAGCCATGGATGAGAAAATCAGAAAATTCTGCTTTGACGCTTATCAGGGCATTGCCGTGGAACCGCCGAAACTTATGGGCCAGGATTCTTGATATTCAATCATGCCCATTACCTTAAGAAGCTGAAAAAAATTTTTTTCTAGTCATCCTCTTCATCCTGGACTCCCCAAAATGAATTGATGGCATCAACCAGCGCAGGAAAATCCTTAAGCAATTCCCGATCTCGGGCGCTGGGTTTGCCCCTTTGGCAATTTTGGGCTATAAGCTCAAACAGTTCTTTGACAACCTGA
>JAZQPH010000103.1:0-3716 GCA_045628385.1 Succinivibrionaceae bacterium | reverse complement strand
GTACCGTTAGAGGTCTTGCCCTAATGCCCGAAGTTTTATCAATCTCCGATCTAAGTTTTAAATATGATTCCAATTATCAGGTCAAGCTGCCCGAGTTAAAACTAAACAGCGGACAAATAAAATCATTAACAGGCGTCTCAGGGTCAGGTAAATCAACAATTCTAGAATGCATAGGACTGTTAAGAAGTGGATTCGTCGCAAAAAAATTCATGATTAACGGCCAAGATGTTACTAAATATTATGGAAAGAAACTTGAAAAATTTCGTGCTTTGAATATTGGCTATATGCCTCAAGTAACCACTTTGTTGCCATTTCTAAGTGTTGAGCAAAATTTTGAATTACAAATAGACGTTGCAAACAATTTTCGCAAGCAACCCAATACAGATGATGTAAAGCATAATTACGTAATGGAAATATGCGAAATATTAAATATCAGTAATCTGATGAAACACTATCCAAGCAATTTGTCGGTAGGGCAAAAGCAAAGAGTGTCTTTTGTTAAGGCTGTGGCTCACCGTCCTCAGTTATTGTTGATAGATGAACCAACTTCGGCATTGGATCCCCAAAACGCAAAAATTATTTTTTCCGAAATTGTTAAAATTACAAAGCATTTTGAAATTGCAAGTTTAGTTGTTACTCATGATATCGATTTATTGAGGCAATTCAGCATTAATGGTTATTCGTATCATGATAGCGATTCCAAAACTGAAAATAATTGTGCTATATTCAAGGAATTTCAATTTGATAATTAAGCTTGCCGTTAAAGATTTAATTTTTGACAGACTAATAAGTATATGCATTATTGCGTCCATTACAGCTGTAATTGCGCCGTTATTATTATTATTTTCATTGAAATACGGAATCGTATCAACTATGGAAAATAATTTAAAAAAGGATCCTAAAACCTTAGAAATAAGAATGATGAGCGGGTATCAATTAGACGCTACATTTTTTAACACAATGAAAAATGATCCTGATGTTGGTTTTATTGTTCCAAACACGAGATCATTAAGCGCAACTGGTTCCGTTTTATTTAATCATAAAGTTAAATTATCCGTTGAAATAATTCCTACAGCCGATGGTGATCCCCTTATAAAATATATGAAAATGGATCATAAAATTAAATCGCAAGAGGTGTACGTTACCAGTCGATTGGCGGAAGAGTTAGGCATTAAAAACGGAGATATCGTAACTATTCAGATTACAAGAAAAATTAAAGGTCATCACGAATCAAAAAAGATTAGATTCAACGTTATATGTGTTTTAAGTCCTGAAATTTCGAACATATATGCCGTTTACATGTCTCTCAGTGATTTAATAGCAATAGAAGATTACCGCGATGGATTCGAACCAATGCTACTATCCGATGGTTCTAAACTAAATAAAGATCGCAAATATTTCGCCAAGGCCAGAATTTATGCTAAATCGATTGACTCCGTTGAGCCACTGTCTTTAAAAATGCGCCAAAATTTTAATATCATTGATCATTTGGCCGACGTTGCAAAATTAAAGTCAGTCGATGCTCTTCTGAGATACATTTTTTTAGTAATAGCCTGTACATCTATGACAGGAGGAATTCTAGCTTTATTCGGGCTGGTCATTAATAACATTAAGAGAAAATCTAAAACGTTTGCTGCATTAAGATTATGTGGCATATCAAAAAATATGGTTATTTTGATGATTCTCTTTGAGAATATATTACTTTCATTGATTGCGTACTTATTTTCCCTTACTTTATATTTTATAGGAAAAAACGTTCTAACAAATCATTTTAATTACATTAATTCATTGATTAATAATATTTGCATTCTAGAGACCAATCATATTGCATTAGGATTCGCTATTTGTCTAGTTTTTGCTGTGCTAACCTCTTTCTTGTCAGCTAAATTCGCTCTGTTTAAGAAAGATTTTGCAGCCACTTTGAGGGAAGTATGATGAAAAAAATGATACTTAGCCTGACTATATTACTGTCATCTGCCGCCAGCGGCGAGGAAATCGCTCCTTGGTATAACCCAAATCCGATCGACGAGGATGTTATATTACCGATGCCTTGCGACGGTTACAAAATCGTATTCAGAAAAATTTATACGAAATTCAGCGATGAAAATCCCAAACTAATGAGTGATGTCGCCTACAATGCTGGCACCAATTCGCAGGATAATAAAAGTCCATTTTCTCAAACATTTAATAAAAGATATATTCAGGGCGGCTTTCAAGATGAGAAAGGAATGTTCTATTACTTAGCCAAATATGAACTAATGCAAGCCCAATATGATGCCGTCATGCAACCTGAAAAATGCAAACCTCAAGTTTCAAAAAAGGAAACATTCCCAGTCGTTAATGTATCTTGGTTCGATGCAGTGGACTTTTCAAGAAAATATTCTAAATTTTTGCAACAAAGCAAAGATCCATCCGTTCCTATCGATAATGGAAACATAGCTTATGCGAGACTGCCGTCGGGCAATGAATGGGAGTTTGCCGCGAGGGGAGGACGTAGCGTATCAGAAGCAGAATTTAGCGCAGATATACCTCTCATAGACGGCGAATCTGATCTCAATAAATATGCTTGGTATCAAGGCAGCAAGAGCTCGAACGGTAAGATTCAATTGCCTGGAAGAAAATCACCTAATGCCCTCGGGTTGTTTGATATGTTAGGCAATGTTTCCGAAATGCTTTTCGAGCCATTCCAAGCGACCAGAACTGGCAGATTGCATGGTTTGCAAGGCGGATTTATCGTCAGGGGAGGAAGCTTTATGACTCCGTCTGAGCTCATGGCAAGTTATACGAGAACCGAACGCGATTACTACACCAAGGGTCAAGAAACAAAAGCAAAAGACATGGGATTTCGTATTGCTTTGGCATCTCCGGTAGCAGCTACACTAGATGAACTCAAAATTATCAATGCCGAAATATCAGAACTCGGAACCGATTCTAGTTCAGGCATGGCTGATGCAGGCAAAAACCATTCAATGAAAATGGTTGATGATTTAAGTAAATCAAAAGCCGCAAATGACAACAAAGAATTAAAAAAAGATATAGAAAGTCTGAAGATGGAAATGATTAAAACCAATTCCGAACGCGATGAAATGAGAAGTGCAGCAATTGTTTCTAATATTAGGCTTGGCGGTTTTCTTTGCCGAGCTCTCTCAGATGAATTATCAACATACAATTACTTTTCGTCCTTAGCAGGGAAATTAAAACAAAGGTGCGATCAAGGAGCTACACAATTTTGCGAAAACTACGAAAAACAAAAAGTTGTTGTTGAACGATTCAAAAACAATCTTGATTATCTTTCCCGCTATTACGGCGATAACATAGTTTATGCCATTTCTACATATGAAAGATTCTTGCTGGACGAACAAGTCAATACAGCAAAAAAATCTGGCGGCGATAATTCTATTATGCCTAATTTTATAGATGCATACTTAGATCATCTAAATAAGTATAAACTTAAAGAAAAGAATTTATCTGAACAGCAGCAAATGTGGATTAATGACTGTAACTCCATAGTTAAATAGGAGCAATAAATGCATTCTAAAATTTTGAATAGTGGAAAACTATATAACTATGAGGCTTTAGGGGAAGACGGTAAAGCAATATGGAAGAATGCTGATGCATTTATCGGCGCTGTTGGCAGAGAAATAACATTGGGCAAGGAATGCCAAGAAATATTGGCAATCCCTAAATTGAACCCTAATAATGAAGTAATCGAATGG
>JAZQPH010000102.1:0-12584 GCA_045628385.1 Succinivibrionaceae bacterium | reverse complement strand
CGGTAAGTCTCCCGAGATGCAATTTATTGCGATTCGGGAGATAATCGATAGAGGATTGCCGCTCAATCCGTATAGGATTAATTTTTATTAAGACTACAAAAGTTTATTATAGGATCAATACTCCTTCATAACAGAGCGATTACTTTTCCTAAACCTGGCTGCCAGCATTCATCTTTGCGGCCTTTTTGGCAGCAAAATTAGGCTTGCCTTTGTTTTTCTTATCTCTGGATCGGACCTTAGGCAGCGCAACTTTCTTTTTGCTGTCCTTTTCCTTCTTTTTCTTTTTGAATACTGGAACGCGGTGCTGCGGCTCCAAGCCTTCCACCACTCTTTTTTCAATTTTTTCTCCGGTATAGCGTTCTACCTTTGACAGCATAGGAAAATCATGCGCTTCGACAAGATTTATGGCAATTCCCTTTTTGCCAGCACGCGCCGTTCTTCCGATTCTGTGCACATATACGTCTGCCGTGCGCGGCATGTCATAGTTAATGACATGCGACACGTCTGGCACGTCCAAACCGCGCGAAGCCACATCAGTAGCAATCAATAACGGGCATTCGCCTTTTGTGAATACGGACACAGCCCTCATGCGGCGTTCCTGTTCCATCTCCCCCTGAATGTGAACGGACTTTACTTTCTGTTCATCAAGAAAACCGCACACCTGAGCAAGCTGTTCTCGCGTTTTTACAAACACGATGGTTTTATTCACGCCGTCGCGTTTAAGAATAGAAAGCAAAAGTTTGTTTTTATGTTCGACGCTGTCTGCATGATAGTAATATTGCGGAATTTTTCTCTTTTCCGAACGCGGAGACTCAGCTTGCAGACGAACAGGATCTGTGAGGACTTTGGCAAAGCGCTCAACGTCTGCGCCTTCCAAAGTCGCAGAAAACAACATCGTCTGGTCGCGTCTGTCGGTACATTCGGCAATTCTTCCGACATCGTCGATAAATCCCATATCAAGCATGCGATCGGCTTCGTCGATCACGAGAATTTCGATCGTACGACCCAAAAATGCCTTATTGCGGACATACTCAAGAAGTCTTCCCGGGGTGGCAACTATGATGTCCACGCCTTCCTCAAACGACTGTTCCTGCTCTTTGTATCCGACACCGCCAATGACGTAGGCAACTTTAATGCCGAGACCGCCCGCAAGTTTCATAAAGCATTCGCCGACCTGAGCCGCAAGCTCTCGGGTTGGTGTGAGAATCAAAACGCGAGGATCAGATTTGCGCTTCGGAAAATCGAGAATATGCTGAATGCAGGGAACCGCAAATGCAAGAGTTTTTCCCGTGCCCGTTTCTGCTCCCGCCATAATATCCTTTCCGAGGAGGGCTTCTGGAATCACCATCTCCTGTATCGTTGTGGCTTTTGCGTAACCGTTTTCTTCAAGCAACGCGCTAAGGCTAGGATCCAGGCCGAACTCGCTAAAATTCATCATCTTATCCCCGTGTGGTATATTCGAGATATTTCGAAGCACCGTTATTTTAATTGGCATAAGGCTTTTCACAAAGAGTTAGGGAGACGGAAATATCGCATGGCATCCAATGACTACTTTCAATTTAAACAGTTCATCATCCGTCAAAGCGGGTGCGCCATGAAAGTTTGCACCGATTCCGTTCTCTTGGGAGCATACGCCCAACCTGCCAACGCAGACAAAATAATAGATATTGGCACAGGCTCCGGACTTCTGGCCGTAATGATGGCTCTAAAATGCCCCAATGCCAGCATCGATGCAATAGACATTGATCCAGGAGCCATTCAGCAGGCCCGAGCCAACTTTGAAGAAAACGGACTAAACGGCAGAATAAATGCCTACGAAGCCGATTTCAGAGAGTTCACCGCACAAGATGGATATGACTACGCCATATGCAATCCGCCATATTTTGAAAACGGTGTTCCGACTTCATCTGATCAAAGGAACAAAGCCAGGTACCGCGGCTCACTGGACATTGCCGAATTGATGCGCGGCATAAGCAATGTTCTCAAAAACAACGGCAAGGCCGCACTGTGTCTTCCATACGCAGATTTTTGCAAATACATGGAAGCTGCAGATAAGTTTTGCATGCATGCCGAAAAAATTATCAGCGTGCGGCCGACGCCGAAAAAGAATTTTTACCTGAATATCGTCATTCTCGCCAAAACACCGATCAGCGTTCCGATCGAAGAAAAGCAGCTTTGCATTAGGGATGAAAACAACGGCTATTCAGAAGAATACATCCAGATAACCAGGGAGTACTACTTAAGATTTTGATCGCGATCGCTATAAAAGAGTGCGTAATGTCCCAGTTCGCGAATGATGGCACGATGTTTGAATAGATAAGACATTATAATTAGCATAAGAAGAATTATAAGAATAAAATGGACGCTAGTATTAACCCTGTCATCGACCAGCTGATTCCTTATTATCAAACCAGCGAATTCGAGACCTTATTCCAAAAAATTACGGCAAACGACACCACCAACGCCAAATTCCTTCTGAAGATGGAACTTGCGCGCAGGGCGGCGCCTTGCGTTCGCGTAATTGATTTCCGAAATACCGCGGGAACGGCTGCCAAGCCTGTTGAAGTCAACGGCATCAAACTTTACATCACCGACGAGGATGCAGAAGTTCTTAACGCAGAACTCAAACTATACCGCGGCAAATACACTATGGGTGTCTATGAAAAGGTCATGGATGCCCACAAAAACAGAACCAGCGAAGCAAAATTCAAAGAAGACAACGATATTGTTCCCGTTGCGGACATGATTGAAAAACTGGACGTCGACGAGGTAAGGTTCGCCTCGTACTTCTACCGCAGCGAAGAACGCATGTTGTACAGCTCTCCGGCTGTTCTCAACATTCCTGGGTTGGATCCTATCGATTGCAAAACTTCCGATTTATCATGCGGCGGCATCAAACTGTCCGTCGATAAAATTCCTCCGTTTCAGAGGAATCAGCAGTGCACTATTACCTTTACCGGCCTAAAACAAGTCGTTGCCGATCCAAAGGACGTGCTTACAGACGCACCATATAATCTTTTGGCGAGCGAGACCAAAAATGGCAAAAATTGGGTTATAGCCGTAAAGAAGATCAAGAGTCCTGCATTTGAATCAGTAATCGACGATTTTATCCAGAGCAACAAACTCAAATACTCCGTAAGCGTCGACAATCTGCTGACAGCCGTCGAAACCAAGGGTTACGAACAGTCATATATGCCGCGTACCGTGGCGTTGCCTCTTTTCTTCAGCAACGAAGAAATACCTAACCTCATCTATTGCCTAAAAAGCGAGAACAATCAAAAGTCCATCGAATACTGGCGAGACGAAAGCAATAAAGACAGATTGCCTACACTGTTCCCGTCAAAACGCATCATGCGTTATCTGCCAAAAGACAAAGAATGCATCGAAACATTTATATACAGCTTTAGGTTCGAGGCCCAAAACAAAACTCATTTCTTCTCGGCGACAATCGAAGAACTCGAAGAATCAAACCTCAAAAGGCTTTACTTTACTTTCGGCTCAGCAAGACCAAGCTGGAGAGTGTTTAAGTTTTCTATCGAAAAATGCGATCTCAGCGAGAATAACGTTGAACGCTACATAGAAGCCGGACTGCCCGAAGCCATTCATGACAGAACGAGAAAAGATCTTCTCTCGATCGGCTATTTGGGACAACTTATCGAAATCAAAGATTCTGAACACAGCATCTCCGACTACAAAGAAAATCCTGTTACCGATCAAGACGCAAATGCTCTTCAGATTTTTGCGCATGGCCAGACTACGGTGCCTTGCAAGATTGAATTGCTGCACTACATAAAAATGCGCAAAGAACCTCGCTATGCGCACAGCACGCCGGTTACATTGCTATTAGCCAACGGAAAGACAGTATCAGGCCAGACAAACGATATTTCTACAATGGGTCTTCAGCTGGTGTTCACCGAAGCGCAGCAGGTGAACCGCAGAGATGTGGTCTTTGTGTCATTCCCAAAGCTGCAGACTCTGACGGACGACATGAAGCTCAAAATTCTGCCGTACAAAATCGTTCATTTCAATCAGCAAAAGACCATCCTCCATCTCGAAATCGAAGGCAGCGCACAAGAACATGTCGGACGCATCTTTTTCCAAAAGCTGATTGAAAGCAACCGAGATACTTTGGTGGCCATGAAAGAATTGCAGAAACTGAGTTGCATGTCTATCAGTTTGCGGCTCGTTTTCACCAAGGCGATCTTCAATACGCCTCTGTATCTCAACAGGAGCAAAATAAACAGAATGGGTGCCGTCGGTACTGTGGAAAGACCGCGCCGCATCTACAATCTGCTCAAAGCGACATCAGGCGATCGCAAGGGAAAACTTAACCTGTTTCCGCTCTTTAGCGACAAACAGCACAGAAGACTCATCGTAGATACAATCCAGCACATGTCGCGGCAGACAATACCTGAAGAGATTGTTCTGTTCATCGGCAGAAATTTTGACAAAGACGGAAACCTCTTCTACGAAACAAAATTGGATTCCGAATTTAAGACATTTAAAGATAAGCGTCTTTTTATGGCGCAATGCGTCAAACGCCGAGATTTTTGGGCTCTTAAACTCTACCTTACCCGTGCAGGAAGACCTGACATGGAACATGTTCAAAAGGAGCTCGATTACATCTCCAAATATGCTCTTCATAAGGCCAAGCGTCTGGAAGAATCCATTTGGAGCATCATCGGCGTTTGCGACTTGGTTGACATAACAAAAGAAGCCCTTTTTGCCGCAGATATTCCGTACGCTTCGATAACGGAAGAGGAATAATTTCTTATCGGCGATAAATCACATTTTTGTGACAAAGCAAGGCGTGCCATGGCAAAAACTTTTGATTATTTGAAGGATTTATTGATAATGGAACGAATAAACCGAAAGCACGGACAACTTGCCTAAAGCGGCAAACGTCAACAATGAATGCTTGTTTTTGGCATAAGTTATTTTTTAATAAGAGGATAAACATGAACAAGAACGAACTGGTCGAAGCGATTTGCGCCAAGGTTACAGAGAAGAAATTGGACAAGACTACTGTAAAGGAAGTACTCGACGCAGCCATCGAAACCATCAAGGATACTCTCGTTAGTGGCGAAGCCGTGCAGCTCATCGGTTTCGGCACTTTCAAAGTTAATCACCGCGCTGAACGCAACGGTCACAATCCAAAGACTGGCGAATCCATCAAAATTCCTGCATCTTCTGTACCAGCTTTCCAGGCAGGCAAGAGCCTCAAGGATGCAGTCAACGTCTGCAAGTAATTAAGCGCAAACGATTTAGCAGCGTTATTCGTTGCGGTAAGTTATCATCTACCCGTGAGCCGGACGGCTTACGGGTTTTTTTATAGCTTGATGCATCAATGCGGAACTTTTTGCATGCAAGAGAGTCTAAGTAACGGATCAGCGTTTGCACTCTGAATGAGTGTGAACAAAAGACTTAATCACCAAGGCTAATTTAGGATTAGGGATGAAACTGTTTTCGCAGATAAAGCGCGCTCTCTCCTTAGAGAACAGCCCTATTCCCAAAACACATCTGTACGGTCTTATTTTCTTCGCTGTAGCCGCGGTTGTTTCTGCACCATTTTTGGCATTTTTAAATTCTGACGACGATGATTCTCAGGAAATAGAATACGATGAATTGCAGCTGCAATTCGATGCCCTCGATGAAGAAATTGCAGATGTCGGCGAACCGTTAGATTCCGGTTTTGATCCCGATACGGGAGATCTTTTCAGCGCTGATTTTGATACTGACGGTCTTGGCGAAATGCCCACCAATCTTGAATGGATGACATACACCGTCCGCGATAAAGAAAACTTATCCCAAATCTTCAGTGCACTTAACCTTTCCCCCGTCACTTTGCACAAAATGCTCAAAGTTGACATAAAAAACAGCCTCAGCGACTTAAGAAACAATGAACAGATCGATTTTCTGATCGACGGCAACGGCATACTCCGAGGGATGGCAGTGCCACTGCGCAACGGACAGCAGGAAGTTTTGTTCATCCGAGACACGAAAGGCGATGATGATCCGAAAAACGACTCTTATGTCTCTTATGTCGATCCTGTCGATGATCACTTGACACGAGATCCCGAAGAAGTCATGCAGCCGAGAAGTTCGTACAAATCGGTCACGGTTGCCGATTACAAGGACGGTGAATTAACGTTTGCCGATCCGTCCGATATCTTCGTTAACGATATTGGCGATGTCTTCGAATCTATTGAAAAGGACGCAGCAAAGGTAGCTGCGCAAGAAGCTGCAGAAAAGAGAAAACGCGAGCAAGAAGAGAAAAAGATTGCGGCTGCGGAAGCGCAAAAGCGCAAGGCAGAAGAAGCTGCAGCCAGAAAAGCAGCTGAAGCGGAAGCCAAGAAAAAAGAAGAAGCCAAGCGCCGGGCGGAAATTGCCGAATCCGAAAAAGAACAGAAGATCAAGTACAAAGCTAAGGGCGGCACAATCATTCAAGGAAAAATCACTTCCGGAATGTTTGTGGAAGATGCCGAAATGGCAGGCCTTACGAGAAAACAAATGCGCCGAATCACGGATATTTTCCGCGGTCAGATCAATTTCAAAACAGATCTCAAAAAGGGCGATACGTTCAAAGTGCTGTTTGATAAAACGAATGATCACGACAACGCCCGCATCCTGGCAGTATCAATCAAAATAAAAAACAGGAATCATAATAAATTTTTGGCTCCAGACGGCAAGTATTACGATGAACTCGGAGCAAGCAATGCTCTGTCTACCAAATTTCTCTTAGTTCCAGTAAAGGGAGATTACCGTCTTACATCGCCGTTCAATCCTAGACGCTATCATCCTACCCTCAGAAGATTCAGAGCTCATAAGGGTACCGATTACGCCATTGCATACGGCACCAAAATATTTGCTACAGCCGACGGCACAGTGGCAAAAGTCGGACATCAGTTCCCTGGAGCCGGACACTACGTGGTTATCGATCACGGCAACAACATACGAACCACCTATATGCATATGAGCAAAACCATTGCCATTGAAGGTTCTAAGGTCAAACAAGGTCAGGTTATCGGACTCGTAGGACAATCAGGAGGCATAAGCACAGGTCCTCACGTGCATTATCAGCTTGAAATAAACGGTCATGCCATTGACTCGACCAACAAAGGTCTGCCGATCTACAATCCTGTAAGAAAATCGAGTTCTCAAAACAAAGAATTCAGCCAGAAAGTTCAGCAATACAAGCGACAGCTCGGAATCAAATAAGGAGCAATGCCAATGACGCCAGATGCAAAATTCACGGCAGATCGGAAAAAGGTCATCGTCAAGCTCATCATCATTTTATTAATTGCCGCAAGCGCCATCGTGCTTTGGCAGCTCAAATCATACCAAGATCAGAGAAAAGAACTGGTTATCGAAAAGAAAGCATCGCAGATTGACATCCTCGAAAAAAACATCGAGGAAGTTAAAGTTACGAGAACGGCAAAGGACACGGTCGCCGAGGAAAACGGAAAGACTGTCGTACTCACTGGCATCAGAAAAAGTTTGCCCGCCGTCATAGACGAAATGACCACCGTGAGCGAAGCCAATTTTGTCGGCAATTGCCTGACGTTCTCCGTCGTCATTGACGGAACCAAAGCAGAGACCGAAAAACTCACAAAACTCAAAGATCCCGATACCATCAACGACATGCTTCAGAAGAACAAGCCCGTGGCTTGCAATATCATGATGCATCTGCCTGAATGGGAACCTAATTGGACGCTGGCCTACGAATACTCAGTATCCGTCTCAAATGAAAAATTGGGACGTGCGGAATTTAATCTCGGTCAGTGCCAGGGCAAGTAACCGAATTTTATCGGTTTATCACGCATCCGATTAGTCAGACGACGCATTTAATTGCATGCAGCAGCTGTTGCTCACTTCATAAAATTGCCGCCATCGGCATAAATATTAATTATTGATGCTGATGGCGACAAATCTAAGATTTCTGGACGCTTTTTCAGTTACTGTTCAAACTTATTGAGCCGGCTTGCAGCTTCAAGTATCGCAGCCACGCTGTGCAGATTGAGCCTCACAATGGAGATTGGAGCTTTTTCTCTTACCACAGGCTTTGCGTGTATGGAAATTCCCGTTCCTGCAAGAGATATCATCGGAAGATCATTTGCGCCATCGCCTATGGCAATGGTCTCGCGAACCCGCGCTCCGAATTTTTCGCGGAGGCTGATAAGAGTATCGGCCTTAACCCTGGAATCGACAATGCGACCGAGCACTTTTCCAGTGAAAACACCATCGATGGCTTCAATGGTATTTGCCTCAACAACATCCAAACCGAAATCTCTTTTGAGTTTGCCAACGAATCTTGTAAAGCCGCCTGAGGCTATGGCCATCTTCCATCCGTAGCTTTTGGCCTTGGCAACGAGTTCGGCAAATCCAGGCATAACTGGCAAGTTGGCCTCGACGGTATCCATAATCGATTCGCTCTTGCCTTCAAACAGCGCTACGCGTTTTCTGAAACTTTGCTGAAAGTCCAGTTCGCCGCGCATAGCCTGAGCAGTCACGGCAGAAACCTGCTCTCCGATACCCGCAAGTTTTGCCATCTCGTCGATGCATTCGCACTGAACGCATGTTGCGTCCATGTCCATCAAAATTACGCCGACCTTGCGCATATCAGGCAAAGAGCCTGCATGCAGAGCGTCAATCTGCCAATCGGCAAATTTGAGCCAATGCGAATACTCGGCATCATACCGATCGTTGACCATAACCACGCATTGAACTCCGGCTTCTGTGAATGAAGAAACAACGGTAGTCTTCAAGTTAAAATCTTCCGCCTTTGCGATTGCTTTGGCAGCATCTTCCTTGGATATTTTTTCTGCCAGAAGCAACGTAACGGCAGATTTGTATGGCAGACCGTCTAAAGCGCTCAAAGCCGAACCATCCACAGAAAAAATACCGAATTCATTCCATAAAGACGCATCGTCCGGAAGATTTTCCCATGAAGTAATATTTGCCTGAGCAGTCATGTCACCGTCTCCTGAATCATGAACAAGTTTAGATTACGGAGCGAGATTTTATCATACGGAGGAGCTTGCCCGCGAAAGCGAGTCAAAGAGAGATCGCGCGTTTGTTTCAACCGCTTCCGCAAGGTTTTCTTCTGAAACATCGGCAAGTTTTGCGGTCTGACGCAATATGTCCAATAATTCTTTGGGAGACCCCTGACCCGGAAACTTTGACAGCGCTTGGTATGGAGAATCGGTTTCGAGAACAATCCGTCCTATTCCGACGGCGGCAATCAATTCCTTAATTTTTTGTGGAGCTCTGAATGCCCTGAAGCCGATGCCGAAATACGTTTCGTTTCTGCACCAAGACATCGCAATTTCCTTCGACCCCGAAAATCCGTGAGCCAGCAGTTTTCCTCTATACGCACTGTCCCGAAGCGAGGCTGAAACTTCTGAAAATGCCCTTACGCAATGCAATATGACAGGCTTTGCCGATTCAGAGGCAATGCGAAGCTGAAGATTGAACGCAGCAATCTGCGCATCCATAGGAATATCCGATCTGACAGCATCCAATCCGCATTCGCCGATCGCTGCCGCTATTGAGATATTGTTATCGCAAAACCAATTCTTTATGGCATCGGAACAAATCTTTGGATCTTTTGAAGGGAGATACCATGGATGAAAACCCGCACACGGAAGAACAACGACGCTGCCGTCCGAATAAGGTTCGTCCAGACCTTTGGGAAATCCCGACAAAGCCGGCACGACAGCCGCAGTTACCCCGCCCTCAGCGCACTCTTTAACAAAAGACAAAAGACCGCGGGAGTCCGCGGTCTCAAGATGCGCATGCGTATCCGTTATGCGCACAAATCAATGCTCTCTTGTCTTAAAGAACTCCACGTCAGGGTATCTTTCCTGAGTGAGGTTAAGGTTCACTCTCGTAGGAGCAATATATGTGAGGTTATCGCCTCCGTCGAGCGCCAGGTTGACCTCGCACTTGTCCTTGAATTCCTGGAATTTCTTCGGATCTTTGCAGTCAACCCATCTTGCGGTTGCGACGTTTACGGTCTCATAAAGAGCTTCTACGTTATATTCATGAAGCAGTCTTGAAACCACAACGTCGAACTGAAGAACGCCGACGACACCGACAATCAGATCGTTATTGATGAGCGGTCTGAATACCTGAACAGCGCCTTCTTCCGACAATTGAATCAATCCTTTAAGCAGCTGTTTTTGCTTCAGAGGATCGCGAAGCCGAATTCTTCTGAACAATTCCGGAGCGAAATTCGGAATGCCGGTGAAATGCAGATCCTCGCCTTCGGTGAAGGTATCGCCGATCTGAATGGTTCCGTGGTTATGAAGTCCAATAATATCTCCTGGCCATGCTGATTCAGCCTGATCGCGATCTCCTGCCATAAAAGTAACGGCATCGGAAATGGCAACATCTTTGCCGATGCGCACGTGACGCATCTTCATGCCCTTTTCATATTTGCCAGACACAACGCGCATGAAAGCAATTCTGTCGCGATGCTTCGGATCCATGTTGGCCTGAATTTTAAAGATAAAGCCCGAAAACTTATCTTCGTCGGCCGTGACTTCTCTTGTTGTTGTCTGTCTCGAACGCGGCGTAGGAGCCCATTCAGTCAAACCGTCAAGCATATGATCAACACCGAAATTGCCAAGGGCAGTTCCCCAAAATACCGGCGTAATCTCGCCCTTTAAGAACCTTTCCTTATCAAACTCGGTAGCCGCGCCCTGGACAAGTTCCATTTCGCCTCTGAGCTGCTCGGCCGCATCTTCGCCGATCGCCGCATCAAGCTCGGGACTGTCTATTCCTTTGACGACGCGCTTTTCCTGAATGGTATGACCCATGCCGCCTTTATACAGAATCATCTCATCGGTATAGATGTTGTACACGCCTTTAAACGATCTACCGGCACCGACGGGCCAAGTTATAGGGGCACACTGAATTCCGAGTTCGTGCTCGACTTCGTCAAGAAGTTCCATCGGATCGCGAGTCTCGCGGTCAAGTTTGTTCATGAACGTCAGAATTGGCGTATCGCGAAGTCTGGTTACTTCCATCAGCTTGCGGGTTCTTTCTTCAACACCCTTTGCCGCGTCGATGACCATAAGGCAACAGTCGACAGCAGTCAGCGTGCGGTAGGTATCTTCCGAGAAGTCTTCGTGACCCGGGGTATCGAGGAGATTAACAAGGCAATCGTTGTACGGAAACTGCATTACGGATGTGGTCACCGAAATGCCTCTTTCTTTTTCCATTTCCATCCAGTCAGATTTTGCAAACTGACCTGAACCTCCGCGGCCCTTTACCGTGCCGGCTCTCTGAATGGCATTTCCGAACAGCAAAACTTTTTCGGTGATGGTGGTTTTACCCGCATCGGGGTGCGAGATAATCGCAAACGTGCGGCGCTTAGATATCTCTTCCTGCTTGCCCATAAATCTTGAATCCGTGAAAAATAATGGGTAATTTTAACACGCCAGGGCATTTATTTTTGGATGAATGAACCTACACTCCTCGGGCCGACGGGTCCCAGATTATTTTGTGCAATTGAACCTGAATCCGAACAAACGATAAATCTCTTTTATGCATGAAATTGACGATCTCGGCAGGCTGAATTTTTCCGAATACCGGGCTTAAATAGATATGGCAGATCGGACCGAGTTTTCTAATAAACGCCTCGGCAGCTTCTAAATCGCAGATGTCTCCGACTACAAATTTAAGAACGTCATACGGTCTAAGCAACTCGAAGCACTTAGGATTCATCATATTTTCCATGCCGGATCCAGGCGATTTGCGATCGACCGTGAAAAATAGCCTGTTGCCGTATTTGTCGCGCACGTCCGCTGGAAAAATCTCAGAATAATCCACGCTTCCGTTTGTTTCTATATTTATCTCATGCCCAATATTGATCAGGGCATCGACAAGCTCAGGAATGTATTTTTGACGAAGAGGCTCGCCTCCTGTCAGAGTCACTGCCTTAACTTTGGCCTTGGAAGCTTCCGCGACAATATCGCTTATCGACATTTTCATAAAAGAATTGCCTTCGCAGGCATAACGAGTATCGCAATAACTGCAATGAAGATTGCAGCCGTAAAAGCGAACAAAAGTCGAAGGCAGCCCCTGCCTGATGCCCTCGCCTTCGATGCTCTGGAATATTTCATTTACGAGAAGTTGCATTGTCAGTCCCTCGTGTATATGACGGTGTTGTTAGGGGACTCGCTCAGCTCAACTTTAAAACAAGTCACGCGCTCGTCCGTAAGCTCGTCGCTTATCCACTTTGCGAGATTTTCTGCCGTCGTGTTGAATTCGAACAATTCGTTGAGGTACTTGTGATCGAGGCGCTTGGTAATTTTCGCCTTAATATGCGAAAAATCCATAACCATCCCGTTGGCATCAAGTTCCTTGGCGCTAAGGTACACCCACGCCTCCCACTCATGCCCATGAAGTCCAGTGCATTTGCTCTCGTACGGCAAAGACAATTTATGAGCGGCGGCGAAAGTAAGTTTTTTCTTTAATACGAACATATATATTCTCTGTTCTGCCGGCGATTACGCACGCGACAGATAGTCGCCTGAACAAATCCATCTGTAGGTTGTCAGTTCTTCAAGACCCATCGG
>JAZQPH010000101.1:0-3087 GCA_045628385.1 Succinivibrionaceae bacterium | reverse complement strand
GCAGATTGGTTTGCTTTTGTACCTGCTAGCTGCTCTACTAAAAAAGAATGCATACGTTTCGTAAAAAACAGCGACAACGATGCTGATACTATAAAGTCAAATGAAGCCAGCTGCTATGTTGAATATACCCAGGCGACGACTGATGGCAGCAAAATGAAAGAAATGCCAGTAGTCAGGACCGAAGTCTCCGGCTGCCTGTAACAGTCCAAAACCTTAGTTAAAATATAAGCTTGTGAGTCCGTTATCGAATGTCAAATTCGGTAACGGTTTTTTTAATCCTGCGATGTATAGGACAGCGCTTCGCCAACACAAGGAAAATGAGCCTCATGAAAAATCAAAGAGGATTCACTCTCATTGAACTCATCGTTGTGATTGCGCTTATCGGCATTCTTTCCGCAACAGCTGCCGTAAGATTCATCAATCTCCAAGCAGATGCCAAAGCAGCTTCTCTGCATGGTCTCTCGGGCTCGATAAATTCAGCAAGCGGCCTGGTATTTGCCAAAGCCATGGCCGAAGGCTACTATCTCAAAGCCAATCATGATGACGCGAAGGGAGACATTCTTCCAGGCAAGCATATATCTCTTGTTTTCGGATATCCGTCCGCAAATATCAGCGGCGGCATCATAGATGCGCTCGATGCTTCGATAATCAGCGGAACAAGCACAGACAATTCGGCGGAATGGTACGCATTCCCTCTTGCGGCCGAATATTGCTCGGGCGGCAAGGCAAAATGCATAAGATTTGTCAAAAATAGCGAAAATGACCGCGCTGCCATTCAGCAGACGGCCAAACCCGACGAAATGGATTTTCGATGCTATGTGGAATATGTAGAAGCGTCGTCAAAGTCTGCAAACGGCACGGACGTGCTTGACGAGCCTGCCCAAATTATCAATTCGGCGACTCCAGAAAACTGCAGGTGATTTTGAATCTTTCCTTGAAGACAGTTGCGTAACGTCCATATCTGTCACAGCTCATCTTGGTTCCATAACGCGCAACCAAAACTTTATGATTGTCTTTACGCCCCGCAGGAGTACCCACAAATTTAGTCTATTGGGCACTTGCCTGTAAAATAGCGATATCAGAATAATCCGAGGAAGAGAATATGCAGAGCGATGATCCAATTGCCAGAATTCAATCCACCGAGAGCTGCGGCGCCGTCGACGGTCCGGGACTTCGCTATATCGTTTTCTTTCAAGGGTGCCAGTTCAAATGCAAGTATTGCCATAACCGCGATACTTGGTCCATGGAAGGAGGCGTTGAAAAGCCTCTTAGCGAGATGCTGCGCGAGATTAAAAGCTACCTTGCTTTTTACAGGCCTAACGGAGGAGGCGTAACCGCATCCGGCGGAGAAGCAACCCTTCAGTCAAAATTTGTGGCACGGCTGTTCTCCGAGGTAAAAAAGATGGGGCTTACGACATGCCTTGATTCCAACGGCTGCGTTGCCCGCTACGACGGCGACATCGACGAATTGCTCAAGGTAACCGATCTCGTTCTTCTTGATCTCAAGCACATGGATCCCGCCGCGCACAAAATTCTTACAGGGAAAAGCAACGAACTGACGATAAAATTCGCCCTCGAGCTGAAAAGACGCGGCATTCCGATGTGGATCCGCTATGTGGTCGTTCCGGGAATTTCCGATTCCGAAGACAACGTAAGGGCTCTCGGAAGGTTCGTGCGCGACGAATTGGGCGATGCCGCGCAGTTCATTGACGTGCTGCCGTACCACACTCTAGGAGTCCACAAGTGGTCCCAATACGGCGACAAATACGAACTGGATGGCGTGGAGCCGCCATCTGCCGAATCAATCGCCGGCATCAAAAAAATCTTAACCGAAGAATTCTCGCTTGCGGTGCGCTAATCCGAGCAAGAATCAAAATTTTTCAAGAAAGCCGCGGTTTCCACGTTTAAGCGCAAGATTCATCTCTTCGACAAGATCGAATCTCACGGCATCCAATTTGGGAGCAATCCCCCTGTCGGAGCAAAGTTCCGCATAGAGATTGTCTTCCGCATGCGTCAGCGGTTTGCGCGCAAGACAGCCGTTTTTCGCGCAAATCGCAAAAAATGTCAGCCAGTAAGCCGCAACGGCCAAAACGCACACTGCCAGGATTTTTTCGCTGCCGCGCTGCAAAAAAGCAAACCAGGCCAAGACGAGCATGAACCAAACAGACTGCTGTTTCATCGCATTAAGGCAATTTCGGTAGCGCGATTCAAGATAAGCAAGATTGAATTCTTTTTCGTCCGGCATGACCTTGCAGTACCGCAATCCCGTCATGATTAATCCGATCAAAGGAATGCTCCAAATCAAATCAAATGAAAATAAACTGCGGGATTTTACTGCCGCCCTCAAAGCAAAAATGCTGTAAAATTCACAGTATTGGTGACCGGAAACGGCCTGTAATTTCATTGCACAACAGAAGGAATTCGAAAGTGGATTGTTCAGCGAAGAAGGGAGCCCCAGAGGCATTTACCGCATATCTGACAGAAAGAGCCGCAGCGGCTCACAAGCGCATCGTTCTGCCTGAAGGCGATGAGCCTAGAACCGTCAAGGCTGCAGCCATCTGCGCAGAAAAGGGCATTGCCGTTCCCGTTCTTCTCGGAAACAAAGACGCAATTGAGAAAGTTGCTGCCGACCAGGGCGTAACCCTCGGCGCCGGCGTTGAAATCGTCGATCCGGAAGCAGATCGCGAGAAGTATGTGCCTCGCCTCGTAGAACTTCGCAAGAAGAAGGGACTTACCGAAGAAGAAGCCCGCGAGATGCTTAAAGATAACGTCTATCTCGGCACCATGATGATTGAAGCTGGGGAAGTTGACGGACTCGTGTCGGGCGCCGTGCACACCACTGCCAACACCATCAGACCAGCTCTTCAGGTTATCAAGACCGCTCCCGGCCAATCTCTTGTTTCTTCCGTATTCTTCATGCTCCTTCAGGATCGCGTTCTCGTATACGGCGACTGCGCAATCAACCCGAAACCGACTTCCGAAGAACTTGCGGACATTGCAATCCAGTCCGCAGAATCCGCAAAGGCTTTCGGCATCGATCCGAAGGTTGCCATGATTTCATACTCTACCGGCACCTCCGGCAAGGGC
>JAZQPH010000100.1:0-5025 GCA_045628385.1 Succinivibrionaceae bacterium | reverse complement strand
ACTTCGGCAAGACAAAATGCGAAGTCTCAGGCCAAGCGGCATAATGGCAAAAAGTCAGGAAAATCTAAGCACTGAGTGCTTGTGTCCCAAACTTTGCGATTCTAGATAGCACTAAAAATTGAAATTTTTAAAAACTTTTGTAAAGGTATGATTTTAAGGCATTTTTTACTTCAAATCGAACTTTTCTTATGTTACACAAGATAAGTTGCATTACATCTATTGATGTAATTATGTTAGTCCAATCTCCACAGGCGCAACGCATCCTTTGCATCAAAGGACAAATTATTCAGCATTTATTACTACAAAAAACGGATGGGTTACGGAAAAACAACGTCCATATCGCATTACAAGTTCCACCAAATCCAGAGAAATAAAATATTTCGATAAATTTAAATAAAAAGAAACCCCGTTATATTTCATAACGGGGCTTAATACCCTAATTCAAACTCACTAGATCGGTTAAATCTCGCAAAGTTTGGGAAGTTTTCTAAGCTTTCGGGGTCACTT
This sequence comes from Succinivibrionaceae bacterium, assembly GCA_045628385.1. Classification (GTDB taxonomy): domain Bacteria; phylum Pseudomonadota; class Gammaproteobacteria; order Enterobacterales; family Succinivibrionaceae; genus JAZQPH01. Next base: position 4,518 of record JAZQPH010000100.1, on the reverse strand, counting down.
CAAAATCTATTTTGTCAGTACAGCAGATAAATCAGTCAGATTTCTTATCACCGCTTTCAGAGTCATTTCCGCCACATAGCTTAAGAGCCTTGCGAGCGGTTTTATAGATGTCGTCTAGAAGCGGCAGACAAGCCATGACTTTGCGCCACTTTTTGTTGGTCATCTCAGGAACGCCTGATGAGTAAACGCCAGGTTTATCAATGCTGCGCATCACAGATGTTGCGCCCGTTATGGTAACGCCGTCGCCGATCGTGATATGACCATTGAATACCGAACGTCCTCCGATGATGCAGTATCTGCCGATCTTCGTCGAACCAGCCACAACGGCAGCTCCTGCCATAGCCGTTCCGGTGCCGATTCTGACATTGTGGGCGATTTGACACAGGTTATCGATAATTACGTTATCTTCAATAACAGTATCATCGACCGCTCCTCTGTCAATGCAGGTTCCGGCGCCGATTTCGACTCTGTTGCCAATGACAACGGTTCCTAGCTGAGGAATCTTTACCCACTTGCCCTTGTCATTTGCATAGCCGAAACCGTCAGAGCCGATGACTGCGCCTGACTGCAGCAAGCAATCTTCGCCGATTCTGACTCGATGGTATACTGAGCAGTTGGCCCAAAGCTTGGTTCTTGCGCCGATCACCGCATCCTTACCGACGAAACAGCCTGCACCAATCGATGCGCCGTCGCCGATCACCGCGCCAGATTCAATAACGGCATTTGCGCCGATGTTGACATCCTGCCCGAGTTTTGCATCAGGATCTACCGCTGCTGTCGGATGAATGCCCGAAGCAGGCTTAGGCGTAGTATCAAGACGCTGAGCGACCAAGGCAAATCCGACATACGGATCGGCAACGATAAGAGCTGCGCAAGGACAGCGCTCGGCATCCTGCTGACGCACGATCACCGCGCTTGCCTGAGTCTTTTCAAGCGAAGACGCAAAACGAGGATCATTCAAAAAGCTGATCTGTCCGCTTTGGGCGGTTTCAAGGTTGCCGATGCGATCAATAACGATCGACGCATCGCCTCTCAGTTCAGCTTTTAAAAGTTCCGCAAGTTCGCCCAGAGTAACCGACATAATTAATTGCTCTTGCCTACGAGTTCGATGACTTCTTTGGTGATATCTACAGAGTCTTCTGCATACCAAACTCCGCCGCGGGAAGCATCAAGAACCATGGCGTAGCCTTTCTGCTTAGCAAGCTTTTCAACGGCCATGAAAACTTTGTCTTCGAGTTTGCCGATTTCCTGACCGAGACGGTTTCTCTGATCTTCCTGAAGAGCGCGGCCCTTGATCTGAAGCTGAGCTTCGAGTTCCTGAGCCTTGCGTTCAGTATTGGTGCGTTCAGTGGCATTCATGTTCGCGCCATTCTTCTGAAGCTTTTCAACAGTAGCCTTGAGCTGGTCCTGAATCTTTTCGACTTCTTTGCCTCTTGCCGCAAATTCGCTTTCAAGTTTCTTCTGGGCAGCTTTGGCCTGAGGGATCTCGGCCATAACTTTTTGCGAACTGAATACCGCAACTGATGTGGCGTTAGCAGCTTCTGCAGTTACGGAACCTGCACCGAGCGCCAAAGCGCCTGCGATCATGGATGCGCTGATTAACTTCTTCATATTGTTTGCTTCTCCTGCGTAAACGGCAAATTGTTAGAAAGTTTTGCCGATGCTGAATGAAAATACTTCGGTATCGTCGCCGTCTCGCTCACGTATTGGGCGAGCAAAGGTCACGGCAAGAGGACCGACCGGCGACAGCCACTGCAAGGTAATACCGACGGAGGCGCGATATCTCTTCCAATCGCTCATGTCGTAAATTTTATTGCAATTGGCCATGCAGTTGCCAAAACGTTTATTGTCATATTCCGTATCGAATACGTTGCCAACATCAAGGAATACAGAGGTTCTCAGCTGGCTGTCATAGCCTTCTTCGACAAAAGGAGTCGGTATGACAAGTTCGGCAGAGAACGCCCACATCGCGTTGCCGCCGACTGCATCCGAAGTTCCGATTTCGCGAAGGTTACCCTTATACGGAAATGAATAAATAGCTTTCGGACCGACGGAGTTGTTCCTGAAGCCGCGAAGCCACGGACCGCCGCCCATATAAAAGTTCTGGAAGAACGGCAATGTCTGCGAATATCCGTTTTCTTTGCCGTAACCGTTGCCGTAACCGACTTCGCCTCTTAAGTTAAATACATAAGAATGCTCGCGGTTCAGCGGCCAATATTTGGATGCCGAGAGAGTTGCCTTGTAATACTGAACGTCTGAACCGGGAACAGCGAGTTTTACCCACAATTCTTCTCTGTCGCCTTGCGTCGCAAAGAACGCCTTGTCGAGATCGTTGCGGACCCAAGAAAAGGTCATCGCCCAAGTATTAATGTTAAGCCTGTTCTCGCCGTCGGGTTTATTTTTGTAAATATTCCAGAATTTCTGGATCTGCGCATATGCCTGAACCTGAGAAATACGGCTTCTTTCGTAAGAAAGACCCCACTCAAGAAAGTTAAGCTCGTCGATAGGATAGCCCACGTCGACGCCTACGCCGATCGTGCGGTTTTCGTAATTGATGAGGTCATCTTCGCCTGCGCGATAGTCATCATAAAAAACTCTGCCCGTAAGGCTGACGCCGTCTAGAGTCAGATAAGGATTTCTGAGCGAAAGACCGTATTTACGATGAGATTTGGAATAAGACCAATCAATTTCTCCGCGCCATCCAAGACCAAGCATATTGTCCTGCGAAAGCTGAACGCCGAAAGCGATGCCAGAAGTTGTGCCGTAGCTGACAGTACCCGAGATCTTGTTGACTTCGCGTTCTTTGACCTTAACTTCAAGATCAACGACGTCATCGACACCAGGAATCTTCTTTGTTTCAATTTCGGCAGTCTCGAAGAAACCGAGTTTTCCGAGTCTCTCCTTCGACTCTTCAACCTTTTCGTTAGAAAGCCAGGCTCCTTCGAATTGACGCAATTCTCGGCGGATAACTTCATCCTTCGAAATTACGTTTCCGACTATACGGATTTCGTTAACCGAAACTCTCGGACCAGGAGTTACGAAAAGATGCAGAGTTACTTCTTTGTTCTCGTCGTCAATCTTAGGAATGGTGACGACCTTGGCATCGGCGTAGCCGAACTTTCCGACAAAATGCGCAATGCGCTGTTCGTTGTTGACGGTTGCCTGACGGGAATAAATATCTCCTGGAAGAATGTCGACAAGAGCATTTATCTCGTCATCATGCTTGATGAGATCCCCGTTGACCGTGACTTCTTTAACCGTATACTGCTCGCCTTCGTGAAGATGCAGAGTCAGATAATTGCCTCGCTTGTCCTCGGTAAGCGACAGATCCGATCTTTCTACCTTAAAACGGATATAACCGCGGTTATGGTAGTAATCGGTGATTTTCTGCATATCCTGTTCGAACTTCTGGCGATCAAACTTTTCGGTTCCGAACAGATCCCACCACGGAGAATCGTCATCCATTTCCATCAGCGAAAGCAGGCGGCTTTCGGTGAAAACTTTATTGCCGATTATATTCAGCTGGCGAAGCCTAACTGTTCTGCCTTCAGCGAACTGTATGCGAAGCTTTACGCGGTTGCGCGGAAGATCGGTGACAATGACTTTGACTTCTGCCTGATATTTGCCGCGAGCCTGATACATTTCCGTCAAGTTACGCTCAATTTCGGCGATTTTGGAACGATCAAGCGGTTCGCCGAGACGAACGCCCATATCGCTTACGACCGGCTCGATTTTGTCTTCTTTGACATCTTCGTTGCCGGCATATTCAATGTTGGAAATTGTCGGTCTTTCGACAACTTTCACGGCAAGAACGCCGTTTTTATCCATATCGATGGATATGTTGTCGAAGTTTCCTGTGGCATACAGTCTTTTGATGCTATCGGCAATTACTTGCTGATCTGCATTATCGCCAACGTTGACAGGAAGTCTAAGAAGAACAGCTCCGAGAGAGACACGCTGAAGACCATCAACTCTGATGTCGCGGATCTCGGCGGCCTGCACGCCCAAGCACATAGAAAGGCCTGCAAGGCACGTCAATAACCTTTTCATTTATAACCCAAAAATTATGTCGTTGTACACGGCCAAAACTGTGATCAATAGCAATAAGAATATACCACAATACATGAGCCACTGCATAAGTTTCTCTGGCAGCTTCTTTCCCGTAAGCATCTCGTAAGCGTAGAACATGATGTGTCCGCCGTCGAGAACCGGCAAAGGAAGAAGATTCATGACGCCGAGATTAATGCTGATGAGAGCCATGAAACTTAAAAAATAGGAAAGTCCGATAGACGCAGTAATTCCTGCGGACTGCGCGATGGCGACCGGACCGCTGATATTGTTGATGTTGATATGTCCCGTGACCAATTTGCCGATCGTGACGACGGTCAGCCTCATGACATCGCACATTTTCCCGACACTCTTGCCGATTGCCTCGACGGGATCATACTGTCTTTCAAATATCAGGCTGTCATCGCGATTTTTGAGAAGGGCCGCTATGCCGATCATGCCTTTTTCTTC